>JAYKIP010000257.1:0-11641 GCA_035286205.1 Merismopediaceae cyanobacterium | reverse complement strand
CTTCTTTCCCTACTTTGATGCCATCGCCCACATACACCCGTTTCTCTTTAATTCTGTATAAACTGTCATGCTGACTTAGCCACTTTGACCATTGTAAAGTTAGTCCCTTGACGCTAAACGCCTTGGAATCAAACCAATGTAGAGCCTGATGGTAGTAGCTCTCTGTTAAGCCCAGGGCATTGACATAACTTGTGATTGCACTGGGTTGGCTGTTGAGCACTACCCCCCAGACTAACAGGATAAACCATTGGAATGTTGCTTCTCGGCTAAAGGCTGGGCGGAGATTTCCGAGGATTTGCTCTAGTCGCTGACATAGTTGCATAATTGATAGATAGCACTGGCTATCGATTTTCTTATATCAGCCAGTTTCGGACATAACGGCACTCTTTTGTATCGGATGTCCGATTTTCTTTTCTCCACTTACCCGCCTCAAGAACTTCCCACTGTCCAGCCCAGAGAGCCAGCGTTTAATTTTTCTTTGTGGTTCACCTCGCTATCTAAATGATCAGGACTATGTGGGAGGATTAACCGATGAGCAAGTAGCTAAAATGCTGGCGGGAATGACGGATAATTATTCTGATTGGATTCGTATCTATTCGCCGGTGGTGATGAATAATCCCCAGCAACCAGAACTAGCCGAGGAATTTGCTCAATGTTTATTAAAGTCCCGTCCAGATATTACGTTAGTTATTTTTAGCATGATTATCTTGTCAGACTGTCGTCAAGAAGTCGCTAAATTAAAAACACCGGTCTTAATTCTTCAACCTCAGGACGATCCTTTTGTGCCGACTCAGGTCGGTGAATATCTTCATCAAGTCATTCCGAATAGTCAATTACGCACGATTTATTCCCAGGGACATTTTCCCCATCTGAGTAACCCGACCGAAGTGATCCGTGCCATTTTTGATTATTTAGCAATAAAATAATCTGTCTATTCCATCGTTGACACGACTGGCGACTTAAGGCAAAAGCAAACTCATCCCGATGAGACTGAATCCCAGGAGAATCTTCCCCACCGACGGATTAAAAAACTGCACTTGCTCCTCTTCTTTTAACGAGTCTAGGACAAGATGGGGCGATAAACTGCGATGAAAATAAGCCGTAATTTGCACATTTTTTTCTAAGGGCGGCGTAAAAGTTTGTAAGGGAAGCTTTAATAGCTGTAAAAGCTGGTTTAAATAACCATACCAACGGGGTAAGTAGAGGGGAATTACCATCAACTTATCTGCAAAATAAAGTTGCTCTCCATCACTGGTTTTACGGATTTTTCCCTGGTTCTGGTATTTCTGTAAACCTAACGGATTTTGCTCCACTTCTCCCATCAAGGTTAATAAATCTTTGGTCGGAGCCGGTAGAAAATGGAGAAGGGCGATCGCCGCTTGAGCCAAAAAGCCTAGACCCACGCCTAAACAGAGCATTGAATAGGGAGCATTTTGTCCCAAAAACAACCAAGCCAGACCGCCCCCCAATACCGGAAGATAAAGAAAAATTAATTCCAGAAAAAAGCGAACATAAAGCCAGTAACCTTGAAATTTTTTGGCTTCCCGACGCAAAAGATTTAAATGATATTCGGTTTCTAAATCCAGTTGTTCCGCATAATAGGTCAATACCTGTAAGCGTTTACCCGGTAGGGGATGGGTGGAAAATAATTCCAGATATTCCCCCCAGGGATTCACCATATCCCAAAAGAAAAGATGACCCACATTGCGGGGAGAAGGCTGTCGTTCGCTCACCGTGGCTGTGCGATAATCATAGACCGCTAAGAGACCCATACCGGCCAGAAAAAAACCAGGTTGATCGGCTTTCCGTTCCTGTTTCACCAATGCCTGGGAAATTTTGACCAACGACCGCAGTAGGCCATTGGGATTTCCGGTATTTTGTACCGCAAAATGATCCGCGTAGTATTCCCGTGTGCGAGAAAAAGACCGATTTAAGGCTTGATTGAGTTGAAAAAGTCCATAAAAAGGTAAGGTTAATCCCGTTAGTAACAGGGGCGAAAGATGATGCTGTTTTCCCCAATTTTGCAGATAAACGTAGGGAACAAAAAAGACCTGACCCCAGACCGCCAAAAAGGTCATAATACTACCGTCTCGATGGAGAATATGACCCAATTCGTGGGCGTATAGTGTGGCAATTTCATCGGCTAATAGATAACGAAAAATTCCCTTACTGACAATTAACCGGGATTGATTGCGGCGAATCCCATAACTGTAGGTCAAGGGCCGGCGATCGCCGATCAAACCGAAACGAGGTAAAGCAATTTTTTGATCACGACAGAGATGTAGTAATAAATCGGCGGCTTCGGGACTATATTTACGAATTTCGCTGAGGTTAATCCACTCTACTCCATACAGTTTTTCCTGAAGAGAATCTAAAAAGTGAGGACTGATCACCCAGAAAAGTAAATTGATTAAGACACTCAATGATATGGCCCCAATCAAGACAGGCATGATCTGCCGAAAACCGATGAGCCAGGCACTACCCCATAGAATCGCCGCCATTAAGCCCAAATGGGATAAAGCCGCGATCGCCATGGCAAACTTCAGACTATCCACGATCCGGGGCATCATAAGCCTTACCCGGCTTTTACCGGAGCGGCCCGCTTGATGATAGGAATCCGTGTCAACTTCAGCGGCCCCTTCCCCTGACTGCAAAATAGACAATAAATTCTGTGCCCATTCTGATACCTCCGGTTGCGGATGATGCAAAAAGTTTTCACAGAGGGCGATCGCCTTATCCGTTTCTCCAAGACCGCGATAGGCCCGCACCAGGGCCATCCTTGCCTGAATAAACGAGGCAGACTTTTGCTCCGGATAATGTTGACAAAACTGTTCTAGCCAATGGACAGCCTCTGGATAATGCTGTTGCTGAAAGGATTTTAGACCCTTATCGAGTTCCTTAAGAAATTCATCGGGAATCATAAACCTCAAGAGGTATCGTCTCCCTCATCCTATGCCCAAGATGCGAGAATTTGATAAAAAATCCCGAAAATTCGTAAATCTTTAAGTTTTTCGCGCTCTGAGGCCCGCCGTGCGATCTTTCGGTAGATCAAGTTAAGCTAGAAACACGATTTTTGGCAGACCTGGGATCATCTCCAGGAGGCAAATCCATGGGCAACCTGTTGCGAATGATCACTCAATACGCTGAGGCTAGGGACGAACTCCAACGCTTAGGCTCCCTATCAGCCCGTCACCTTAGAGGTGGGGAAAACGCGACGGATGGGTCGTTGTTGTGGCCGAGGGTCAAAACCCGTCTCACCCAGATACGAGAGCAAGGGGATCAAGCTCTGTTACCCCAGACACCCCGCTCAGTAAAAGTCTCCGGTTCTGATCTGGATGCGGCCTATCAGCAAATTTCCCAGGGGATCTTAAAGGGGATTCGTGTGACCTGCCAGCAGTTACAGCATTTTCATCGTTATCATTTACCGAAAAATTGGGTGAAATTTACCGAAGAGGAACAGGTTTTTGCCCAGCGTTTTTATCCCGCCCGACGGGTTGGTTTTTATGTAAGTGCCCGCGATCCGTTAGCTCTCCAACTCCGTAATCTTTTACACCAGGCGATCGCCGCCCAGGTGGCCCAGGTACCCCAACGGGTGTTAGTCACCCCAGGGGATAACCAAGGGAAAATTCCCCCCGCCTTACTGGTTGCCGCTCAGGAAGCCGGTATAGAAGAAATTTATCGGTTAGAAGGTGCGACCGCGATCGCCGTGTTAGCTTACGGAACCGAAAGCATCCCCCCCGTCGAAGTGATTACCGGGGTCGGGGAAGAGGAAGTCACCCTAGCCAAACAATGGTTACAGGGATGGGTCAAAACCGATGAACCGGTGGATCAAGTTTCCTTCATGCTCCTGGCCGATCATCAAGCCAATCCCCATCACCTAGCCCTAGAGCTATTATCCCAAGCCGAACAAGACCCAACGGCGGCCCTGATTCTGCTGACGACCGATCCCCACCTCGCCCAAACCGTCCAAAATTTGCTACCTCGTTACCTCCAGTCTTCTCCCCAGGCGATTCAGGTGGAAAAGGCGATCGCCCATTACGGTTTAGGGATTATCGTCGAAGATGAAGCAGAAGCCCTAACCCTGGTCAATGACTTTCACCCCTATTATTTACGGGTGGATTTAGCCCAACCCTGGGACTTTGTGGAAAAAGTCAGACGGGGCAAAACCATTCTGATCGGTTCCGCCACCCCACGTTTAGTTCAGGATTACCTAGGGGGGAATGCCCTCCTCCTATCCCATACCTCCCTGGCCCGGTCAGCCGCCAGTGTGAATCTCTACACCTATCTACACACTTCCACCCTGCTAGAATATTCGCCCCAGGCCTTGAAACAATATGCCTTTCCCCTGGAACCTCTTCTGGCCGATGACGGCCCCAATGCCACCCTACAAAACCTCCAAACGCGACTCTACCCCCAATCTTTCGGAGATTTGTCTGATCCCTAACTTCTCGTTAACGGTTTTAAATCCTTATCCCCTCGCTGGAACGGAGCCTCTAGGCATTCCTTTGTGAGACGATGCAACTCAAATTTTCCCAGGACATAGAAATTTTACTCAAGCAAGTCGCCCACCGTTCCCTGACCCTTCAGGAAATTTTAGCGGTGACAGCGGAAAGAGGCTTTTGTCTGATGATTGCCTTTTTGGCGTTACCCTTTATCTTTCCCATTCCCCCAGGGTTAACGGGGATTCCGGGGCTAGGTATTCTCGTCTTAGCCGGGCAAATGGTGTGCGGTTATCATCGTCCCTGGTTGCCCCAAAAAATGGCGGCCTATCCCTTCCCTTCCAATATTGCTCACTATTTACTGCGTTATACCCAGTTTTTAACCAGGGTTTTGGAGCGGATTACCCGTCCCCGTCTGTTGCGACTCACCAGTAACCCTTACATTTGGCGATTCAACGGTCTGATTATTGGCTGGCTAACCATTCTCTTAATTCTGCCCATTCCCTTCACCAATCCTCTCCCGGCGATCGGTATTTTTCTGTTGGTGGTCTCCATGCTCGAAGCCGACGGTTTGTTAATGTGTTTTGCCTATGGCTGGACAGCCGTGATTACCCTAGCCATTGCCCTGTTAGGCTCTAGTCTGTGGGAATGGATTTTTTCCTGATGTTTAACCCGGTATTTTGTCCAGAAGACCGTGAGTTCCCCGGCGAGTGCCTTGGATCCAGCCCCCATAAGAATTAGACGCAATCTCACTCAGAATCCGGAACCTGCCCCAGAAATTTACGTCAAACCCAGACTTTGCTTATACAATAGAGAGGGCGGAGACAATCGTTTCCGTTCACTCCTCACACCACACCCCGCCTGAACGATGTTTGGGCGGTTTCCTTTTGTCGAGAAAGGTTAGGCCAGAAGCCGTTGAGCGAGAACTGTGACAAATCGTGAATTATTCCTAAGATTCACAACTGTTTTATACAGAATGGGGCCAAATTTCGCTATCGTGGAAGTCTGGACAATAGCTATACACCTCAAGTTTAAGGATTCTCCGTATGAGTACTCCCATTGCCGTTACTGACGCAACTTTTAAGTCAGAAGTCTTAGAAAGCCCGCTTCCTGTGTTAGTGGATTTTTGGGCACCCTGGTGTGGCCCCTGTCGTATGGTGGCCCCCGTTGTAGATGACATTGCCAACGAGTACAAAGACACAATCAGGGTGGTCAAGGTTAACACTGATGAATGTCCAACGACAGCGACTGAGTATGGTATCCGTAGTATTCCGACGTTAATGATTTTTAAAGATGGTCAGAAGGTAGATATGGTGGTTGGGGCTGTGCCAAAAAGCACGCTATCCAATACCTTAAGCAAGCACGTAACGGCCCCAGAGAGCTAATTAACCGTGACAGTTTTGATAACAATCACTCACTTTTGTCAATCTTTGCCGGTGGGCTGAACTCATCCGAGGGGAAAGCAGTCCATCGGGGCGGCTCAAACGCTTTCAGGGTCTTAACAGGTAGGTTGTCTTAAATTTTAGGGCAGTGGCTGGCAGTTTGTCATTGTCTTTCTTTTTTGTCCCCATTTTTTCGATCAGGATGGCTAATGTCTATGGAACTTCAGCAGGCGATCGCCTTAGAAAGCATCCGTTTTAATGACCAGGGACTCATACCGGCCATTGCCCAGGACTATTTGGATGGGACGGTGTTAATGTTGGCCTGGATGAATAGGGAATCCCTGGCAAAAACCCTAGAAACGGGAGAGGTCTGGTATTGGAGTCGTTCCCGTCAGGCGTTATGGCATAAGGGGGCTACATCGGGACATTACCAAAAGGTAAAAAGTATTCGCTACGACTGCGACAGTGACGCGCTGTTGTTAACCATTGAGCAGTTAGGGGACATTGCCTGCCACACGGGGGAACGGAGTTGTTTTCATCAGGTGGCGGGTCAGGTTCAAGCTCCCCAGGCGGATATGTTGTCGGAGCTTTTTCGCGTGATTTGCGATCGCCGTGACCACCCCAACGAGCAATCCTATACCTGCAAACTGTTGGCGGGGGGAGACAATAAAATTCTGAAAAAGGTAGGCGAAGAAAGTGCGGAAGTGGTGATGGCCTGTAAAGATAATGACCCAGAGGCGATCGCCGGGGAAGTGGCGGACTTGTTCTATCACACCCTGGTGGCCCTGGCTTACCATCAAGTCAGCCTGCGGGACGTTTATCGTCAATTGGCCGAACGACGGGGCTAGAGACGGGTTCACCCGGTTACCGGCCCCAACGCCAGAAAGTTGTCTTTTCTTGACAGTCTGGCCCTTTACCCCTCGCACTCTCTAAAGTCTTTGGTAACGTAGAGAATATATCCTATTTAACAGAAACCCTAGTGATCGGGGATCAATCCTTTCTAGCTCATTTTTGGAGCTTGAGGGGCGATCCTCCTCAACTTCTTTTGCCACCCTGGGAGCGAATCATGCGATAACACATCGCCAAAATTGATCTTTTTGACAATTTAAACGGAGAAATCCTCCCATTTTTTGTCATCAGAGCTACAATCAATAGGGTCTTTTGGTTACTGAACTCCTGACAATGGAATTTGCTGTCACAGCCAGGTCAAAGCAACTAATTTGCTAGTACGAGTTAATGGGGCTGATGGTTGAGGATTCATTGGGGTTAGGGAGTGATCGGCAAAAGCGTCCATCACGAATTAGGTCTGTTCAAACAGCCTATTTGTATCATTTATTCTGTTTATTTTGCACGAAAGGAGTACGAGGAAAACGGCATGACCCAGGCTAATCAGCTATTAACCCCAATGATGGATGATCGTTCGATGGAGGAGCCTTCCCTGGAAGACCTCTACCTGGTGGAGATGGATATAGAGTTTGAAGAGGAGGTATTAGAAAATCCCGATGATCCCACTTTGGTGGAATTAGATGGGAAAAAGCCGAAGAAAATCACTGCTCGTCGTGACCCCAGCAAGAAAAAGCCCTACACCGAAGACTCGATTCGCATTTATCTCCAGGAGATTGGCCGGATTCGTCTGTTGCGGGCCGAGGAAGAAATTGAACTGGCGCGGCAAATTGCGGATCTTCTTCATCTGGAATTAATTCGGGAAGACCTCTGTAAGCAGTTAAAACGGGAACCGAATGACCGGGAATGGGGCAAACAGGTTTGGAAGTTGGAGCAGGCGAAGGCCGCTTTTCAGGAGAAGGGTAAAAAGGAACCGAAGAAAGCAGATATTACCAATTACCTAGAGAAGAATAAGGCGTTATTAGAAGAACAATGGAATTTACAGCCCGATAAAAACTTTGCGATGTTCCGTCGTCGTCTTTATCTGGATCGCAAGGCTAAGGACAAAATGGTGCAGTCTAACCTACGGTTGGTGGTATCCATTGCTAAGAAGTATATGAATCGGGGGTTATCGTTTCAGGATTTGATTCAAGAGGGTTCCCTGGGGTTGATTCGGGCCGCCGAAAAGTTTGACCACGAAAAGGGTTACAAGTTCTCGACCTATGCGACCTGGTGGATTCGTCAAGCCATTACACGGGCGATCGCCGATCAATCCCGAACGATTCGGTTACCGGTTCACCTCTACGAAACTATTTCTCGGATTAAAAAAACCACTAAGATTTTGTCTCAAGAGATGCACCGCAAACCCACAGAGGAAGAAATTGCGGATCGCATGGAAATGACCATCGAAAAGTTGCGATTTATTGCCAAGTCGGCCCAGTTACCGATCTCTTTGGAAACGCCGATTGGGAAGGAAGAGGATTCACGATTAGGGGATTTCATTGAAGCGGATGGCGAAACCCCGGAAGATGAGGTGTCTAAAAATCTTTTGCGGGAAGATTTAGAAAATGTGTTGGATACCCTCAGTCCACGAGAACGGGATGTTCTCCGGTTGCGCTACGGTTTGGATGATGGCCGGATGAAAACCCTGGAAGAAATTGGACAGATTTTCAATGTGACCCGTGAGCGGATTCGTCAAATTGAGGCTAAGGCATTACGCAAATTACGTCATCCCAATCGCAATAGTATTTTAAAAGAGTACATTCGCTAGGATGGTTTGATCTTTATCCCCCTAATCCACCTTGGTAAGGGGGAATGGCAACTAAACCGAATGATCACCTTATTTGGCGCGATGCAAATTATGGCAAAAATCATGAATTTACCGCAAGTAGAAGAAGAAATTAACAGAATTTCTCACCTCCCCCAGGATTCTTCTATTACCCCAGAAAAGTTAAGGGAAGAATTAGAAAAATTAGTTAACTTAACAATTAAGGAAGTTAATAGCCAGAAAAATTTATCTACTCCACAAAAATCTTTAACACTGCGACAACTAAAGGAAGCTATTTATAAATATTTTGAAGTAGCAAACACAGATCAATTAAAGAAATCTGATAGATTTAAAATGGCTACCGATGGAATAGATAAATTAGATTTTTCTAAGAAAGAAATATGGGAAATCCTTTATCGCAAATGGATTGATGTTTTACCAGAAGAACAAAATCAGCAAGGCTATGGATGTATCAATGGCATTGATATTTTTAAATATAATCGGCCTTGGCAGATATTTGGTTTAGATGGAAAAACAGCTACAGAAGAAGATCTCAAAAAAGCATATCGTCATCTATCTAAAATTTATCATCCTGATAATCAAGAGACGGGCGATCGAAACATATTTGAACGCTTAGAAAAACTGTATAAAAGTTTAGTCATAGGGATTTCTAAAAATGGTAGATAACAGAGAAGATTTTTTCATTAGAGAAGATCAAATTTTGGATGCTCTTAGCTTAGAAAAAACAGAATTAGATTCAATAATTGACACCCTAACGAAATCAGAAAAATTTGACTTCGAGGAAGGAGCGCATTTTCGCTATGTCAATAAAACACAGAAAATTAGGGAGTTTGCCAGATTAGCTTTAATTGTTATTGCCGAATATTTTGAATCGAAGGGCGAACTTAATGAATCACGACAGGTGGTCAATTTATCAAAGGAATTAACTAGTCAAGAAGAACAAAAACAGATTGATAAAGAAATTATAGGCTCAACAATTATAGTAGTCAATGATGACTCTAACAAAATTTTAGTTCGGAGAAATCGTCACTGGCTAAATTATCGGGATGTCAAAACAATTTTAAAGACAACTTTTAAGCGTTTAGATCAAGCATTTGAGGATATTGCTAGATCGGATTTACCTCTAATGATAGAAGAAGATTTTGAAGACATTGAGAATGAACGTTATTATTCTTACTCCGGGCTAGAAAGAATTAGCCTTGAACTGTCAGAAAAATTAACAAAACGATACAGGCGTTTATACGCCAGTCGAGTTCCTAAAATCGCTTCTTCAGTAATTGACGAAACATATCAATTAAGATTACCTCCTAATTCAGAAATTGAGCGTGCCAAAAAGGAGGCATTAAGGCAACAAGGCGATAAATGTCAGGTGACGGGAAAAACCCCACCAGAAGTGTCTCTCCACGTTCATCATCTGTACAGTCAAAATACCTATCCTGAATTAGCCTCTGATCAGGATAATCTTTTCGTAATAGCCAAAGAAGTTCACAATGATTTTCACGCTTGGCATGAAGGCACAAGTAAACCTTGTACGGTTAATGATTTTATTCGGTTTATTGAACATGGAATGAAAACACCAAGTACCGATAAAGAACGACTATCAGCTCGATTAGATATTAGAAAAAGAAGTTTAGAGCAAAAAATTAAAACTCGTGCTAAGTTCAAGTTCTTGGCTCCTGCTCCTTCTTCACAAAGAGAAACTACCGGAACTTCTAAGGAAAAACCATCCCTTGATACAAAACAGGCTAATCAGCTATTAACCCCAATGATGGATCGTTCGATGGAGGAGCCTTCCTTAGAAGACCTCTATCTGGTGGAGATGGATATAGAGTTTGAAGAAGATGTATTAGAAAATCCCGATGATCCCACCTCGGTCGAATTAGATGGGAAAAAACCGAAAAAGATTACTGCCCGTCGTGACCCCAGCAAGAAAAAGCCCTACACGGAAGACTCGATTCGCATTTATCTCCAGGAGATTGGCCAGATTCGTCTGTTGCGGGCCGAGGAGGAGATTGAACTGGCGCGACAAATTGAGGATCTTCTTCATCTGGAATTAATTCGGGAAGACCTCTGTAAGCAGTTAAAACGGGAACCGAATGACCGGGAATGGGGGAAACAGGTTTGGAAGTTAGAGCAGGCTAAAGTGGCTTTTCAAGAAAAGGAAAAAAAGGAACCGACGAGGACGGATGTTAAAAATTATTTAGAGAAGAATAAAGCGTTATTAGAGGAACAATGGAATTTACAGCCCGATAAAAACTTTGCGATGTTCCGTCGTCGTCTTTACCTGGATCGCAAGGCCAAAGACAAAATGGTGCAGTCTAACCTGCGGTTGGTGGTGTCCATTGCCAAGAAGTATATGAATCGGGGGTTATCCTTACAGGATTTGATTCAAGAGGGTTCCCTGGGGTTGATTCAGGCGGCCGAAAAGTTTGACCACGAAAAGGGTTACAAGTTCTCGACCTATGCGACCTGGTGGATTCGTCAGGCCATTACACGGGCGATCGCCGATCAATCCCGAACGATTCGGTTACCGGTTCACCTCTACGAAACTATTTCTCGCATTAAGAAAACCACCAAGATTTTGTCTCAGGAGTTGCACCGCAAACCAACAGAGGAAGAAATTGCGGATCGCATGGAAATGACTATCGAAAAGTTTCGATTTATTACCAAGTCGGCCCAATTACCGATCTCTTTGGAAACGCCGATTGGGAAGGAAGAGGATTCACGGTTAGGGGATTTCATTGAAGCGGATGGCGAAACCCCGGAAGATGAGGTGTCTAAAAATCTTTTGCGGGAAGATTTGGAAAATGTGTTGGATACCCTCAGTCCACGAGAGCGGGATGTCCTCCGGTTGCGCTACGGTTTAGATGATGGCCGGATGAAAACCCTGGAAGAAATTGGCCAGATTTTCAATGTGACCCGGGAGCGGATTCGTCAAATTGAGGCTAAGGCGTTACGCAAATTACGTCATCCTAATCGCAATAGTATTTTAAAAGAGTACATTCGTTAGGATAGTTTGATCTTTATCCCCCTTGTATCTTAAAGGAAGAGTGGTAGACCGATAACCCCCTTGGTCATTGAAACCGAGATTTAGTCTAGGTCGCCACTCAATTACTTCAAAAACTCGAAAAATCGCTGGGGTCAAGAAC
>JAYKIP010000256.1:0-10881 GCA_035286205.1 Merismopediaceae cyanobacterium | reverse complement strand
CACTCAGTTAGGAGAATTAAACCAAAAAATTGAAACCGGCACCGATCGCTGGTTAGAACTCGCTGAAAGACTTTAGAAAATGATAATGCTTAATAAACTACATCCATTTTGGGAATTGTCGTTTTTTAAAATACCTTCTAGGGACAAGTCCCCCTTTTGAAGGGGGATTTAGGGGGATCGCCCTAAGAGATCCAAAAATTATAAGTTTCGAGTTAAACAGGGTTTAGTATAAAAAAGTATCTTCATTGTTAGCTCCCCCTTTCTAAAGAGATTGGAGGGATAACCTCTATAAATTTTCCTGAAAATATTGCTGATAAAGAGAACAACTCGCTTGACATTGACTACCCAAAACCGTAATTAATCCCATACTTTCTAAACGGTAGGTAATCATCGGCTCTAAGCTAAGGGGTTCTGCACTATTAACGACCTGCTTCATCCCGGCGGCCAATTCAGGAACCGATTGCAAATTTTGCCAATGATGACGTAAATGTTGACTATAAATACCGCCCTGGGTCGGAGCTTCCTCCAGCATTTTTTCGGGAGATAAAGCACTATTTTTCAGCGTATCGAAAGCCAGGCGAATGAGGTAGGGATGGCCGCCCACCAGGGTCACTAATTGGGCAAGCAACACGCTGAGTTCTGCCTGCTGTTCAGCCGAAAAACCATAAATTGACAATAATTCTGTAACCTGTTCAATCGTAAAACCGGGTAACTTAATTTGTTTCCCCACATTAAAAGGGGATTGATTCACATCTAATTTCAGATAGGCTTCGGTCGAGTTAGCCATGATCAACCGTAAATTTTGCCAGAGGGGTAAATTATTCGCTTCTTCGTGCCAATAGCGCAACATTGGTAAAAAGTCCTGGGCAATATCCGGATAGTCAAAAATGCGGTCTAAATTATCCAGGGCTAAGACCAGGGGCTGTTGGATTTGCTCTAGTAAATAGCTTTGAAAATAGGTTTTACAACTGACTAAACTGCCAAACAGGTCTTCATCCCAGTAGTCATCTAATTGGGGTTTAAGTCCTAATTCCCGTCCCACATTGGCACAAAACCACCGTAAAAATTTATCAAGTTCACTAAATCGGGAACTTTCTACGGACTGAAGGTTAAGATAAACGGTATGATAATTGGCACTTTTTGCTTGATTTAAAATTAATTTAATTAAACTGGTTTTACCCGTTTTTTCCGGGGCTTTAATATACACTAAGCCCCCCGGTTGCAAAATGCTCTGGAGGCATTCCTGTTCAATCGGCGATCGCAGAATATAAAAGGAATTTTCGGGGTGAGTGGCATGGGGATTAAGGGAAATTAAGGTCAGTTCAGAAGGGGGAGCGATCGGAGTATTTTGGTCTTGCCATTGGGGATATAAAATCTCTTTAAACCATTCCCGAATAATCTGAAATTTGCCCGGCCCCTTACTGCTCGGATCAAGTTCCGGACAGCCATGCGGTTTATCCTTGGCAAAATAACCATAAATTTGGGTCATTTGTTTTTTATAGGTTTCATGGCTGGCGGCTCCGGCCAATTCCCATACTTCCAAGTCCGATTTACGCCAATGCTCGTAGGCAAAACGGGTTAAAAAGACTTCTTTGAGTTTGCCGTGAATGTCGTAGTCGTGGGCAATTTCGCGGAGGAAGTTATCCCAGCCAGGAGGTTTCATAGGCTTAATGTGTTGATGCTATTTCCTAATTATAGCTACAGATTAAAACGCGCTTAACCGTCGCTTAACCGTAAAGAAAAAAACAGGGACTCCCTCTCGCTTAATGAACTTGACCATCCGGCATCGTGGCCCCCTGAAAATTCGTTCCCCGCATATCCGCACTCATTAAATCCGCTCGTATCAAATTCGCATTGGCAAAAATGGCATTCACCAGGACAGAACGGGCCAAAAAAGCCTCAATTAATTCCGCTTCCGTCAAATTTGCGCCGGACAGATCCGCCCGACTTAAATCCGCACTATTCATCCTCGTAAAACTGAGATTGGCCCGACTTAAATTGGCATTAGTTAAACAAATATGGGTCATAATCGCCCCCTGACAATTGACCCCCACCAGATCGGCATTGGGTAATTGCGCTCGCATTAAATTCGCATTGGCTAGATTGGCCCCCGTCAATTTTGCCCCGGATAAATTGGAATCGGTTAATAAGGTTCCCTGAAGATTGGCCCCGGTTAAATCCGCTTTCCGTAGATCCGCATCCCGCAAATTCGCCTCCTTGAGATTCGCCCCCCGTAAATCCGCCCGACTCAGATCCACCCCCTTCATATTGGCCCCGGCTAGATCCGCCCTCGCCAAATTCGCCGCCTGAAGATTGGTATAGTAATTCTTCTTCTCCTGACGCATATTGGCCCCTCGTAAACAAGAACCGGTCAAGGTCGAACCACTGAGATCCGCCCCCCGTAAATCCGCGCCAATCAGGTTCGCATCGGGCAACATGGCGAGAGTAATGTCACTATCCCGCAGAATCACCCCCTGCATCAGCACCCCATGGAGATTGGCCCCCCGTAAATCGGCTCCGGAAAGATCCGCCTGGTTCATGCTGGCCCCACTGAGATTGGCCCCAACCAACTTCGCTTGACAGAGATTCGCCCGGTTCAGATAGGCAAACAGAAAATTAGACCCTTGCAGATCCGCCTCCATCAGGTTAATGCCAATCAGATCCGCTCCCGTCAAATTAATCCCCGGCAACTTTAACCCCCGAAAGAGCTTTTCCCCCGCGTGGTAACGTTGAATTAATTCATTGGCACTAACAATATTGGCATTCATAGGGCGATCGCCTGAGGTTGAAATAAAAAAATAGTTGAAATAAAAATCAATCAAAAAACATTAAAGAATGGGCTTGAGAACCTTGATTAACGTTTTCGCTGTTTGTTGGTAAACCTCCCTTTCCTGCATACTTTGGGCTAAACCTAACAACCTCATTTCCACATCATTGGCGGGACGGCGACTTAACAACACCTGTTCCACTAAATCATCCAGGCTATAACTGCGTAACATTGACCAATCTTGATTCTTTTCCCAATTATTAAACAGCAAAGAAAACAGCAAAATTTTGGCTCTTAGCGGATTAGCATACTGCATAATTTCAGAACGTACCTCAAAAGCTTGATATTTCTTAGCAGGAGGACTATTATTCGCAGGGGCAGAGGGAGTCGGTACTGAACCCAACACCGTCACCAAAGGCTCATTATTGTTTTGCTGACCAAACTCCACGATCGCCGTTTCCGTATGACTCGGAGCCGAACGCAGAGCCGCCGCATTCATCGGCACCTGGACAATTTGGGTAGCGGTATTGGCCTCTAAGGTATCTTCTAACGGTTCCGATAAATCTTCATACAAATTCGCCATCTGCTTTAAAATGAGGTTGGCGATCGCCAAATAAAGCGTTGCCTTATTAATATTAGAAACAATATTACTAAATCCCGCCTGTAACTCCCCCTGGGTCGGAAACCCTTGGCGCAATTCTAGGATCAACTGGCTAAAACCATACCGGTCAATCACCTCGACACTATTTTCCCAATACCCTTTACCCACCGCAAACATCAACTTCTTAATGCGAACCTGCTCCGGGTGTTGATTCAACGTTTGAGCGATCTGATCGGCAATGACCCTGGGATCGGTCACCACTTCTGGGGTTGCCTCTTCCGGGGGACTATCAGGGGGTTCCGCATTGAAAAGCGTTTCGACCTCAACCACCTCCGCTTCCACCAGGGTTTCCTGCTCCAGAATTTCATTCTGTTGGGTTGAGTAGATCGGGCCTAACTGATCCAGGATCGCCTTGGCTACCCCCGTGTAAACCTTCGGACGATTTAGGGTTTTGACCAGCTTATACAGCGAAAACGTCAGTTGTTCAATCGTCGGCTTACTGTCCGTCAATTCCTGTAACAGTTGCTCAATCGGCAGACTATTCAGAATATTGGGATCATTTTCCCAGTACTTCTTAGCCAGGCAGAACAATAACTTCCGAATTCTCTGCACCTCTTCGTGGCGTTCTAGATAGTCGGCGGCGTGGGCTAATAACTCAGGGGATAAGGACATGACTTCTTCAGACAACTTCCGAACAGAGGCAGGAACGCTAAACCAGCAGAAAAATTAAGAGATGAGGTCATCCCGTTCCTATTATACCCAGTTCCCTTGCCATCCTACCTTGGACTTATCTAACCCACCCAACGTTGCTCCGAGGCAAAATCCGGTCAGGGTCACAAAAATGTCACTGAATATTGCGTTTTTTTGCGAGATTAGTGTTTTTTCGCAATTTTCGAGGCAAGCTATAGATAGACCTTTCTGAGTTTTGTCACCCAACTCGTTTCCTTCTTTGATGATGACTGCTCAATTTCCACCGCCTCGTTCCATTCCAATTCAGGAGTTTACGGCTTCGCGTCAGGTCAGTTTTTTTGACAGCCTGAAGCAGCCCCGTTTTAGCGGGCAACTGGTTTTGACAAGTTCCACAGGGGAAAAGTGGTTTTTCTTTTTCTATCTGGGACGCATTATGTATGCGACAGGGGGAAGCCATGCTGTCCGACGGTGGCGACGACAAATTGCCCTCTATCTACCGCAGATCGCGGCGAATCTGTCTTCTATCCATCTGGACTTGGCGAGTATTGATCCCCAGGATCTTTCTCTCTGTTGGGAATACCAACTGTTGTGTCTCTGGGTAGAGCAACAAAAAGTGACGAGGGAGGAGGCGGCGCGTTTCATCCGGGCGACGGTGGTGGAAGTTCTCTTCGATATTACCCAGGTCATGGAAGTGTCCTGTGATCTTAAGCAGGAGAATTTACTGTCCACTCGTCTGGTGTTGATTGATGCTGATCAAGTCATTGCGGAAGCCCAACAACTTTGGCACAACTGGCAGGCGGCTAAAATAGCGGATCGTTCTCCCAATTCGGCCCCGGTGATTCGTCAGGCAGAACAGTTACAGCAACGGACAACGCCCCAGGTCTATCAAACGCTGAAACAGTTGCTCGATGGCAATCAAAGTCTGCGGGATTTGGCGGTACGCATGAAGCGGGATGTGCTAAGTGTGACGACTTCCCTGTTGCCCTATCTCCAATTGGGTCTGGTGGAGTTGGTCAAAATTCCGGATTTGCCACCGCCGATGATGCCGCCTGCCCCTGGGGTTCAAGCCACGCCGGATGTGCCAACGGGGCCATTAATTGCTTGTATTGATGATAGTCCTTTGATGTGTCAGACCATGGAAAAGATTCTACGGACGGCGAATTATCAGTTTATTGCTATTAATGATCCGCTCCGGGCGATCGCCATTTTATTGTCTCGTAAGCCGGAATTAATCTTTTTAGATTTAGTTATGCCCAATGCTAATGGCTACGAAATTTGTACGCAACTCCGGAAACTTTCCCTGTTTAAAAATACGCCGATCGTTATTTTGACCGGGAATGATGGCATCGTTGACCGAGTGAGGGCCAAAATGGTGGGGGCAACGGACTTTTTGGGAAAACCGGTTAATTCGGAAACGGTCTTGCAAACGATTCGCAAATATCTCAAGGAGGCGGCGACCGGTCTTCCCCCAACACACTAAAGACTCTTGAAATACCCTTTAAACACCCTTTAAACACCCTTTAAATATTCTTTAAGTACCCTTTCAGTTTTCTTGTTGGATTAGCCTATCTTTTGAGTGAGGTAACATTATGGGGACAGCCCTCGTTATTGAAGATTCTGCAACGGAACGTTCGATTATTTCGGATTTTTGTAAGAAATTGGAAATCCAGGTGGTGCTCGCCGAAAGTGGCGAAGAGGGCTTGAAAGCCCTGGAAACCCTTAAACCGGATGTCATTATTTTGGATGTGGTTTTACCCGGCTTAAGTGGGTTCGAGATCTGTCGAAAAATTAAAGAGATGGATCATACGAAGACCATTCCGATTGTTCTCTGCTCTACTAAGGGGACGGAGATGGATAAGTTTTGGGGCAAACGTCAGGGAGCCGATGGTTATATTACGAAGCCGATTGACCAGAAAATTTTTACTGAAACGATTACCGGGTTTATGAATAAGTCCTAAATAAGATGACATTAAGATTCGTGAGACAGTTTATTGCTTTTAGGGGAAGTGACTATCGTGGTATCTCATTCATTGCCTGAATCTCTGCCGGAATCCCTTGTGGCGGCCAAAGCGTCGCGGGTGAATCAACAACAATTTTTGCGTTTTTTCCTAGAACCTGATTTAACGGTGGTTTTGCCGGTTATGCAGTTGGCGGAGGTGTTGACGATTGGGCTAGGAGAGATCGTGCCAATTCCCCATTTGCCGCCCTGGGTGATGGGGGTTTATAACTGGCGGGGGGAAATTCTTTGGATGGTGGATTTGGGTCATTTACTGGGGTTAACGCCCTGGGCCCAACAGTCTTCGAGTCGCTTTAATTATCGGGCTTTAATTCTCAATGGGGCGATCGCCTTTAACCAAAAAACCAAAGGTTATGGCGGCATGAATAGCAACCAAATGTTAGGGTTGGTCGTCTCTAGGGTAGAGGATATTGAATGGTGCAATCCCGATAACTTTCAATCGCCACCGGCCGCCAGTGTCAATAGCCAATTAATTCCCTATCTCCGGGGTTTTTTAATTAAAAATAATGGCGATATGGTGACAGCCCTGGATGGTCAGGCGATCGTTTCTCGCCTAAAACCGAATGTTTAATGTTTAATGTTTCCTATTGTGGATTCTTGATGATGACTCCTTTGCTGAAATGATGAATGTCATTCCCCATGGCGCGGGGACTTTTCCCGATAAGGATTCACTCCCACCAGGGGCCATTATTTCTATTTTTTTGTAATGGTTATTTTTATTCTTGTCCCTGGGCTATGTGCTTAGGAAACCCTTCTCTTTATTCTATTTATTCTCTTTATACGCTTGCTTTTCTCAATCCATCCCACTTGTTGACCGAGGAAAAACGCCATGACCCAAACATCTTCCAAGTCTAATGTACCTGACCCGACCACTGAGTCTCTTTTTGAGCAGTCAGAGGCTTTATTTGAGACTTTGGAGCCGGCGACTCCCCTAGAGTCCTTGGAGTTACCCACGTTTTCCTTAGAAACTTCGACGGAGGCCCCCGCCTCTGCTCCCTTGTCCCCGGTATCAGAAGAGGTGAAGGCATCTCCCCGCCCTGAGCCAGAAGCCTTCCAGGGAGAACCGGAGCTTACGTCAGAAACCGAGTCAGAAGAGATGGCGACTTCCCTACCGGTGGCCGAAACGACTCCCGCGACAGCCGAAGATGGGGTGATAGTGACTCCCCCTGCCGGGCTACACCCCCCCACGCCCCCGACTTTTTCTCCCCCTTCCTTTACTCCACCGCCTACGATCACGCCCCTCTCTGGCCCGGTAACGGAGCGACCTTCCCCCCCCATCGCAATTCCGTCAGCCCCGCAAGTCACGCCGGTAGCTTCTGGGTTCCGTAATCGGTTGGTATTAATGGCGTTGATGTTAAGTATGATCCCGGTGGGGATTTTAGGGGGGATTAATGTTTGGCAAGTCAATCAGAATTTAAGCAGTTTAGGTGATACGAGTCCCGCTAATAGCCAGACGGTGACAGTCAAAGACAAACTCAGTAGCCAACTGTCGGCCACCCTATTTTTTAGTTTGCTGTTAACCGCCGGGATTGTCGGGGCGATCGCCTATATCCTCGCCGAGCGTAGTGGAGCGGGAGCTTTCCCTGGGGCCGAAGACTGGGGGGAAGAAACATTATCGGCGGGGCTAGGGGGCTTAGAAGAGAAGGAACAGAGCGATCATCTCAAAGCCATTACCCTCAAAATTGCGGCGGCGGTGGACTCGGAATCCGTCCTAGAGGACGCGGTACAGGAAGCCCGTCAGTTTTTAGGGGCCGATCGCGTGATTGTTTATGAATTTGATGAGGACTGGGCGGGAACGATTATTGCGGAATCGGTGGGAGAAGGTTTTCCCAAGGCTTTGGGGGCAAAAATTGCCGATCCCTGTTTTGCCCAAAGGTATGTGGATAAATACCTCAAGGGTCGAGTGCAGGCCACGGCCAACATTTTAGAAGCCGGTTTAACTCCCTGTCACCTGAATCAATTACTGCCCTTTCAGGTGAAAGCGAACCTGGTAGCTCCGATTATCCGCAAAGGCAAATTATTGGGGCTTTTTATTGCCCATCAATGTTCGGCTCCCCGGCAATGGCGGAAAACAGAAATTAGTTTCTTTGGTCAGTTAGCCACCCAAGTGGGTCTGGCGTTGGAACGGACTGATCTGGTGCAACAATTACGGGCAACGGCGAAACAGGCCCAACTTTTGAAAGCGATTACCTTGAAAATGTCAGCGGCCCTGGATTCCGATACGGTCTTTGATACAGCAGTGGAGGAAATTCGCCGGGCGTTGAGCAGCGATCGCGTGATTATCTATCGGTTTGATGAAAATTGGGCAGGAACGATTATTGCGGAATCGGTGGGAGAAGGTTTTCCCAAGGCTTTGGGGGCAAAAATTGCCGATCCCTGTTTTGCCGAAAGCTATGTGGAAAAATACCGGGAAGGGCGGGTGAAGGCGACTCCCAATATCTATGAAGCCGGCTTAACCCCTTGTCATTTAGGACAACTGGCTCCCTTTGATGTGAAGGCCAACCTGGTCGCGCCGGTGATTCGCAAGGGAGAATTATTAGCCCTCTTAATCGCCCATCAATGCTCGGCCCCCAGGGATTGGGAACAAAACGAGATTGATTTCTTTGGCCAACTGGCGACGGAAGTGGGGTTAGCCCTAGAACGAACCGATCTGGTACAACAACTGCGATTTGCGGAATCTGAACAACGGGCCGTCCGGGAAAAACTGCAAAAACGGGCAATGGAATTACTGATGGAGGTGGATCCGGTCAGTCGAGGGGATTTAACGATTCGCGCCCATGTGACCGAGGATGAGATCGGGACGATCGCCGACTCCTATAACGCCACCATCGAGAACCTGCGACGCATTGTAACCCAGGTACAGGAGGCCGCCACCCAGTTTGCCTCCACAACGGATGTGAACGCCCGGTCGGTTAGCGATCTGTCCCAGGAAGCCATGAAACAGGCAGAGGATATTGCCCAGGCCCTAGAACGCTTACAGGCCATGACCCAATCCATTCAAGCGGTAGCCGCCAATGCGGAAATGGCCGAATCCGCCGTGCAACAGGCCACCCAAACCGTAGATGCGGGGGAAGATGCCATGAACCGTACTGTAGATGGGATTTTGGCCATTCGGGAAACGGTAGCCGCAACGGCGAAAAAGGTTAAACGGTTAGGGGAATCCTCCCAGAAAATTTCTAAGGTGGTGAACCTGATTGGTAGTTTCGCTGACCAAACCAACCTACTGGCGTTAAATGCGGCGATTGAGGCGGCCCATGCGGGAGAAGAAGGTCGAGGTTTTGCGGTGGTTGCGGATGAGGTGCGATCCCTGGCGCGGCAATCGGCAGAAGCAACGGCAGAAATTGCGGATCTGGTGGCCAGTATTCAATCAGAAACCAACGAGGTGGTCATTGCGATGGAAACGGGGACAGAGCAGGTGGTTATGGGAACGCGCCTGGTGGATGAAACCCGTAAGAGTTTGAACCTGATTACCGCCGCTAGTGCCCAGATTAGTGAGTTAGTCGAGGCGATCGCCCTGGCCGCAGTGGAGCAATCCCAAACCAGTCAATCGGTTACTCAGACCATGGCCCAGGTGGCGGCGATTTCTGATAAGACCTCCCTGGAAGCGGCTCAGGTATCCAATGCCTTTAAGGAACTGTTAGCGGTGGCCCAATCCCTTCAGGATAGTGTGCGACAGTTCAAAGTCTCTTAATAATTGATAATTGATAATTAATAGTTGATAATTAATAGTTGATAATTATTGACCCTTAACTATTCCCTCTTAACTATTCCCTATTCCCTTCCTACTTCCTAACCCCAACCATGAACACCAGTTTCCTCGATTTACCTCCCATTAACCTCGACGATCCCTTTGCCAATAGCCTTCAGGACGTTAACATTGTCGCCCAACGGTTAAACCAAAAAATTTCCCTGGCCCAAAGTCAAATTGAGCAAACCCAACAGGCGATCGCCCAGGGCCAAAAGGATATGACCGAGCGGTTAGAGGGGATGAAAGAATTACGGGAAACCGTGAGTATGACCGGGGGCCAAATTGAACGGCTAGAACGTTCTACCCAACAGATCGCCCAGGTGGTGAACCTGATTCGTCAGTTTGCGGCCCAGACTCACCTACTGGCATTAAAAGCCTCCATTGAAGCCGCCAGGGCCGGGGAAGGGGGTCGAGGATTTGCGGTGATTGCCGAGGAAGTGCGAACCCTAGCGGCCCAATCGGCGGAAGCAACGGCCTCCATTGAAGCCCTGGTGGTCAGTATCCAAGGCGAGGCCCGCGATGTCACCGAAACCCTGCTCAAAGAACGTCAACAATTAGAACAGGAAGATAAAAGTTTTACCAAAGCCAACGATCATTGGCAACAGGCCCAACAGGCCAGTCAACAATTAGCTCCCCTGTTACAGGCGATCGCCGAACTGAGTCAACAACAAGCCCAATTTCTCGCTCAGTTAAAATTTTAAAACCCGTCTAAATCGCAACCTATAATTCTGGGATCTCCCAGAATGATCCCCCTAAATCCCCCTTCGACATACTCAGTAACCAAGCTCAGGGCAAGCCTTCAAAAGGGGGACTTCTCCCTGAAACGTATCTTAAAAAACGACAGTTCCCAAAATAGACATAGTTTAACTCAGTAGCTAATATTTACGATAATCCATTATTAATCACAACTTATTCACTATCAACTGTCAATTATCAATTATCAACTATCAATTATCAATTATTCCTTGCCTGCCATGATGACCCCCGACATCCGCGACCACGCCTATCAATTCTTTATTGAAGAAGCCCCCGAACTGTTGCAGACCATTGAAGACGGG
>JAYKIP010000255.1:0-3407 GCA_035286205.1 Merismopediaceae cyanobacterium | reverse complement strand
CAGGATAGCTTTGTTATTACTGTTTATCCAACTCGTAAAACTAATTCCCTTAACCGTCGTCAAGTCCTATGGTCACCACCTCTCTGAATCCCCCAGATATTTCCTGCTTTCGTACCCTGGCTAATGCCATGCAGGAAATACCACAAGAAAATTTCTGGACAACCTATGACGCTGAAGCCGATGTCCTTTGTGTTAACTTTCAGCAACCGGCTATTCCTACCGATGACAGTGAACTGACAGATGACGACATCGTGATCCGCTACAAAGACGATCAAATTATCGGCTTAACCTTTCTCAATATTAGAAAACACAATTCAGAAGGCGTCACGCATTAACATCGGACTTTATAATGGGATCGGCTCATTCCAACTTTAATCAAGATTCAGTAAGCCACTTGGGTAATGATATGCAATATCAAATCAAACTTAAAAAAAGTGAAGAAGGCTATGCCGTTTGGTGTCCTAGTTTGCCAGGTTGCGCTTCCCAGGGTGAGACCAGGGAGGAGGCTTTAGCGAATATTCAGGATGCAATAGAATCCTATCTGGGCGTTTTAGAAGAACTAAATCGAGATATTGAGTCCTGTTATGTTGAGATTGAATTAAATCATGCCTAGTCTTTCAGGAATAAATCACCTTAGAGCAATAAAAGCTTTTGAAAAAATTGGATTTCGCATTATCAGACAAGGGAAACACATCACGATGACTGACGGAGAGAAAATTCTTGTTATTCCGAGAGCTAATCCGATTAATGCTTATACAATGGGGGCAATTATTAAGGGGTCTGGATTAAGTATTGAAGATTTTAAGAAATTACTTTAGATTATTAGTCAATTAACAAGATAGATTTGACAAAAAAGGAAAACCCCCTCAAGAATTTTCCTTGACAATGAGTTAGCTCTTACCGAACAATTTGCACCGGCATCACTAAATAGGTCATTTTAGAACCACCCAGGGGCGTAAAAATTACCGGTTGATTGCTCTCATTCAGTTGCATCTGTACATCTCCCGCCGGTAAAGCTTTTAACCCATCCAAGAGATATTTCACATTGAAAGCAATCTCATTATTGGTTCCCGTCATTTCCGCCGGCAAACACTCCCTGGCATTCCCTAAATCCTGGGCCTCAACGGTCAGCATCACTTGACTATCTTCCGTATTTAACGAGAATTTGACCAGATTATTTTTTTGATCCGAGAGGACAGAAACCCGTTCCAAACCACTTAATAATCGTTTCCGCTCCATACAAGCCGTGCGGGAAAATTGACGGGGAATTAGTTGTTGGTAGGCGGGATAGGCTCCATCTAATTTCCGACTGGTTAAGCGTTGATCGCCAAATTCAAAAATGACCTGGGTTTCATCAACAAATAAGGATACCAAATCACTGTCCTGACGATTGCTTAACATCCGCTCTAATTCACGCAATGCCCTAGCTGGGATAGTAATGGAAAAATCTTCGAGGTTACTGCCCTGAACGACTTCTTCCCCTTCTTCGCCAGCAATTTGGGTTGAGGTTTCCACCACCGCTAAACGATGACCGTCCGTTGCCGCAAATTCCAGGGTGTCTGATGTCCCCCGAAAATGTACCCCGGTGAGGACTTGTTTCGTTTCATCGGTACTAGCGGCAAATAAGGTTCCCCGTAATCCTTCGTTGACGGAGGCGACCAGTAACATGAGCGGTGTGACCTCTTCGACAGTGGGTAAAGCCGGAAATTCTTCGGCACTTAACCCCCGAATCTGGAAACGCCCGGATTGGGAAGTAATCGTCGCTAGGATGGTTTCGTTGTCTCCTTCCTCTTCTTCGATCGCCAGGGTCAAATTCCCTTCCGGTAAACGATTGACAATATCCGTAAAGAGTTTTGCCGGGAGCGTCATGCTTCCCCCTTCCTGCACGTCGGCCACCAAACTGGTTTGAATCCCTAGGCTCAGGTCAAAGGCGGTGAGGCGTAACTGACCGGTTTTTTCATCGGCGGCTAATAGCACATTCCCTAAAATTGGATGGGTGGGACGACTGGAAACCGCACGACTGACAAAGGAAAGGTGACTATTGAGGTCGCTTTGGTTACAAATTAATTTCATAGGAGTGAGTGACAAAATTCAGAATAACAAGGTGTTGCGATGGACGGTCTCGGCTCAACAGTTTCCTGGGGAAAAGCTGTGGAAAAACGGCTCCACCCCAAAGGATGTCTTGCCAATAGGCCCCAGGGAGGATACAAAATGGAAGGTCTTTTCCCCTGTTAAATGAGGATTATTCCGAGGGGTTGGTTAGTTGGCGATCGCCAAGACAGTTTTCCACAGTGGCTTAACGGGAAAGATTATCCCTGGGGGTTTTCATCCCGTTCGAGGGGGTCGCAACGAATCTCGATCATAAAACCATCGGGGTCATAAAAGTAGATACCGCGACCGGTCGGGCGAGTCACAGGGCCATGATCTAAGGGGACTTGATGGGTCTGTAAAACCGTTAGAACTTGGTCAAAGGCGATCGGATCAACATCAAAGGCCAGATGATGGGTACGGGTAAAGGCTTGGCGGGGATCGGGATGGGCCGGTGCCAGGTCAGGTTCCCAAAATAAATCTAAAATTAAACCGTCCGGGGTCTGAAAATTGGCCACTTTTCCCTGTTCCACGAGGGTTTTGAGGGTACTGGGGATGCGATCGCCGGTTAACTCTTCCAGCCCTAGAATATGACCATAGAAATACCGGGAGGCGGCCATATCCTGCACATTGAGGGCAATATGATGCACCCGACGCAATAGCCCCCGTTCTAACGTCCCAAGAGTCATAGATTTTCCTGCAATGCTCAACCCCGGTCAGGATAACACAGACCCTCAACAGAGGTAGTTGCTGGCCATTCGGGGTGTTTCCCAATCCTTAAGCATCGGTTTACAATAGCCTTTGTTAAGAATTGTTACTCCTAGGGAGAGGCATCAGATGGAAGATCAATTGACGCAGTTACTAGAGCCGATCGCTGCTCAATTTAGAAGCCTAGGCATTCCTGAACCGATCACCCATTGGGGTCATCCCGTGATGATGGGAACCGTAATTTTTGTGATGGGCGGTTATGTGGCCTATGCGGGTTGGCAAGGTCGTTTAAATCAAGACGCGGAACAATCTGCGAAATATCGGGGCGACCATCGTAAATTGGCCCCCTGGATGTTTTTATTTTTAGCGATGGGTTATACCGGCGGCATTTTGTCCTTGGTGATGCAACACCACGCCATTTTAGAGAGTCCCCACTTTTGGACAGGTTCGATCGCCCTCGGTTTATTGACCTTAACCAGTGGTCTATCCTTCTTTGGGTTTGGTGGCGATTTAAAATCTCCTTTGCGAACCGTCCACGCCTATCTGGGTGCCGGTATTATGCTGTTATTAGTGGTTCACACGGTTTTGGGAATTAATCTGGGTTTATCCCT
>JAYKIP010000254.1:0-4248 GCA_035286205.1 Merismopediaceae cyanobacterium | reverse complement strand
GTGAATCTCTCCCGCCCTAGTCGTCCCCCGGAACGGACAACCTTTGAGCGATCGCTGAAACGCTTAGAACAGGACGTATTGCGGATGGGAACCCTCGTCGAGGAATCCTTTCGCTTAAGCCATCAGGCCTTGTTTGAACGCCAACTGGATTGTGTACCCAAAATTACTCCCCTGGATCAGGAGATTGACCGCTTTTATCGGCAAATTGAACAGAATTGTGCCACCTTGTTAACCTTACAGTCTCCCGTCGCGCAGGATCTGAGGCTTCTCAGTGCCATTATGCAGTTAGTGCGAGATTTAGAACGGATTGGTGACTATGCCAAGGATTTAGGCGATATTGCCATGAAGCTCTTTGCCTATCCGCCCCATCCCTGTTTATCTGAAATTGCGGCCATGTCTCTCCAGGCCCAGCATATGTTAGCCACCAGTTTAATTGCTCTGACGGAATTAGAGCGGGATGCCGGCCAGCGTGTCAAAATTCTGGACGATACGGTGGATATGGCCTATGAACGGCTCTATCAGGTTTTGGCCTATCAACAGAATGTGCAGGGAGTGGTTGAACCTTTTATTTTGATGGCGTTGATGATCCGTCATTTAGAGCGAATGGCTGACCATGCCACGAATATCGCCCAACGGGTTTCCTATATTATCACGGGTCATCGAGGGTAAGGTGTTGCTCCCTGGTCATTATGGAACCCCGGAGGAAGGCCCACCGTGTCGGCGATCGCCCCTCCAGGGTTCATTCCTCGCTCCGGGAATTAGCTTTTCGGCATCACCTTATCTACCACCTTGAGAGACCCGTCAGGATTCACTGTCCAAACATCGTAGCTTCCCACGACATCCCCATTGGCATCAATATCCACATTGCCACTGGCTCCCTGGTAATTAATCGGTTTACCCGCTTTCACCAAGGCCAACGCTTCACAGGCATCGGTCACTTCCTGCCCCGGTCCGGCGGCCACCTCGCGGATTTTGCTCTGAATCCCTGGCCCGGTATTTTGTTTGGCGGCTTCGGCCGCTAACATCAGCAGAATGGCGGCATCGTAGGTATGGGGGACAAAGGCCGTAATATCTTTCCCACTTTTTTCTTTCCAGGTTTTACCGAAGGTTTCTAGGGCTTTACCATCGGCACCCGGAACCGTTCCCAATGCTCCGGCAATTAAGGATTTTCCGGCTTCATCTTTACCCACTTTTTTCACAAAATCCTCGGAATAAACGCCATCGGTCAGGAGGACGGTGACTCCTTTGGTTAATCCCTGTTTATAGGCGGCTTGGAGGAGGACGGCCCCGGTATCGGCGTAGAGGACACCGGCTACGGCTTGGGGTTTATTGGCGAAGGCTTGACCCGCTTCGGTATCGAGGGTGGCGGCTTTGGGATCATAGCGGACGGGTTTAGCTTGATTCAGGACTTGTCCGCCGGCTTGAGTGACAGCATCCACAAAGACTTTTTCAAAGCCCACGCCATAGTCATTGTTAATGACGACGGTAGAAACGTTTTTCAGTCCTTTTTTCGCCGCTAACGCCGCCAGAGCCTGGGCTTGATAGGTATCAGGGGGAGCGGTTCTGGCCCAATACCCTTGAAAATCTCCTTTTTTCGCTTGGTCGGTGAAGACCGGGCTGGTACTCCCCGGCGATATTAACATCACTTTATTTTTGACGGCGATCGGCACAGCCGCACTGGAAACACTACTGGCAAAGGAACCAATCACCCCAGCGACTTTATCGGCTTCCGCTAACTTGGTCATGGCGGCGGCTCCGGCAGTGGGATCGGTTTGGTCATCTTCAATCACTAGAGTAACGGGTTTGCCATTGACTCCCCCACAACTGTTGATCGTATCCACCGCTAATTTGGCCGCAGTGGGCATATTTTGACCGATCGCCGAAAGATCACCGGTTGCCGGGAGTAACGCCCCTAATTTCAGCCCATCAGCCCCCTCGGAAGATTGACCCGTTTGACCCGTTGTTTCTGGCGGCGTTCCCTGGGTTCCCGTCCCACTTTGTCCCCCACCACAGGCGGTAAGCAAGCTCAGACTGAAACTAGTGGTTATTAAACCGAGAGCCAAGCGAGCCATTTTTTTTGACTGCCAACAGTAACGCATGAATTATTCCTCCCAAAAGAGCAAAGTTTAACTAACGCTATACGTTAGCGTCTCGTTTTGGCAAGTTGCGATCCGTAAAAATCCCTAGATTGTTGACCCAAGGCGACATCAGGCTAGTTTCAGCTAATTCAGTATTTACTAATCAGTTTAATAAATATTTACCTATATTAGCCATCCCGTTCCCTAAGACAAAAATATTGACAATAGTTAATATGCTGTCTTGCCTCAAGCTTCTGACCCAGCCCTAAAATTTAGACAAGTCGCGGCGATCTTAGAAACCATTAACGACAATCAAGTTATGGCTTATTTAGCGGCTTTGAAAAATATTTTGCACCATTTTCTTGGGTAATTGTTGGGCAATCCGGTCTAATTCGGCCACTTCTCCGGCATCTAATAACCAACCCGTGGCCCCGATATTTTCCTGGGCCTGTTGCACCGTTTTCGCCCCCGGAATCGGCATAGTTCCCTTCGCAATACACCAATTTAAGGCCACCTGACCCATCGTTTTTTGTCGGGATTGGGCGATCGCCTCCAGGGTATTTAATAAAGGCTGAATATTCGGTAATAACTGACGGCATAACACCCCACGCAGACCGGGCGGAAAGGGGCCTTGGGCAGAAAATTTGCCGGTTAATAATCCTAGGGCGAGGGGACTATAGGCAATTAATTGGATTCCTAAACTCTCACACACCGCTTTTAAGTCCAATTCTGTGACCGGATAAGTCGAAAGGAGAGAATACTGCACCTGCAAACTGGCAATGGGTAAACCGCGATCGCTGAAAAATTGATGGGCTTTGAGCAATCGTTTCGGGCCAAAATTGGATAAACCAATGGCTTTTGCGGTTCCCTGTTCCACTAGGCGGGCTAACCCTTCCCATAAAATCGGTTCCTGCCAGGGGGCGTAATTGGCCGTTGACCAATGGAGTTGCACCAAATCAATCGGTCGCCCCAACCGTTGCGCGGAAGCCTGTCCCGCTTGCACCACTAACCCAGGGGTTAATCGCCAGGGATAGGCCGCCAATTTAGTCGCTAAACAGAGGGATGGAGGAGGATGACTCACCTGGGCAAATTGACCCAAAAGACTTTCACTGCGGCCTTGCAGTCGTCCCGTCCCGTAGGAATCCCCCGTATCAAAAAACGTCACTCCCTGGTTCAGGCAAGTCTGAAAAACCCCTTGTAATTCCCCATCCATGCCCGGCTCATAACCCCAGAGTAGCCGGTTCCCCCAGGCCCATGTACCACAACCGATCGCCGAAAAAGTAGGTTTCATACCGGAGGAATCCTTTGCCTAGGGGGGATTAATAAGGGAAATTGCCTTGGAGCGGGAACTGGCCCCGGCTGGGGGTATCGGGAGTCATACCGGGGGCCGGGGTCGGAACATCGTAATTAGCCTGTAACACTTCTCGGTTAGACCCAATCCCCACAAAGGTCACCATCTGACCATCTTGATTTTCACAAACCTTGGCATCATTCGCTTGATACACCGTAAATCGGTCATTCACCACACATAATGCAATCGTAGAAACATTGGGTAACGGCTGACGACCCACCGGATGATCTTCGTTGTATTTAAAAAAGGTGCTGACCGTATCCGCATAAACCACGCATTGCCCCGGTGAAATCACCCACCACCCTTGACTGACCCAGACTTGATCGCGGTTTTGATGGGCCTGGGCCATGAAAAGATTGTTATTGATATAGTTACAGGTTTCTCCCGCCTGGACAGGAGCCGCACCTAGGCTCACCCCTAAGCCCCAGGGCATCAAACTGAACAACAAGAGACCGATGGTTTTCTTCATGGGTAATGATTCAAGCAAGTGGGTCAAGGCGATCTTACCTGAAAACTTGAGATTGGCCAAAGCCTTGCCAAAAGGGTGAATGTTGTGAAACTCGTTATTCTAGAAGAATCCTCGTTGGGAAAAAGCCGATGGAACAATTGACCTTTCAACTCCAGGGATTACGCTGTGCCGCCTGTGTGGCCACCGTTGAGCGGGTGATCCAAAAAGTGCCAGGTGTGGAATCCTGTCAGGTGAATTTGGCCCTAGAGCAGGCGACGATTCATTATCTATCCCCCCATAAATCCCAACTGCTTCAAGCCATTCCCCAGGCGATCGCCCAGGCGGGTTATCAGGCCACCCCTCTGACGGAT
>JAYKIP010000253.1:0-6069 GCA_035286205.1 Merismopediaceae cyanobacterium | reverse complement strand
TTATTTCCCTATCGGTTAGCCCGGCCGGTCAATATTCTGGTCATGGGCATTGACCGGGTGGAAGACGCGCCCCCCGATAGTTTAGCCGCCTTTGATGGACGGAGTGACACCCTGCTCCTCCTACGCTTTGATCCGACGGATAATACCTTAAAAATGCTGTCTATTCCCCGTGATACGAGGGTAGAAATTCCTCAGCATGGCTATAACAAAATCAATGATGCCAATGCCTTGGGCGGTCCGGCGTTAGCGGCTCAGGTGGTCAGTCAAACCCTGCATGAAGTCCCGATTGATCGTTATTTGCGCGTTACGACCAATGCGTTTCGGGAATTAGTGGATTTAGTGGGAGGGGTGGAAGTCTATGTGCCTAAACCGATGGTTTATAGCGATAAGACCCAAAAGTTAGAAATTAACCTGGCTGAAGGCTTACAGGTCTTAAATGGTGATCAATCAGAACAGTTTGCCCGTTTTCGCCACGATGCCAATGGCGATATTGGCCGTGTTCAACGTCAAGAAATTTTATTGAAAGCCCTTCAGAAACGCTTAAATAATCCTGCTTTGATTGCCCAAATTCCCCAAGCTCTTCAGATTTTACGGCAGTCTATAGACACCAATTTGACTATGGAAGAATTTTTGGCCCTGGCCAACTTTGGGCGACAATTGGATCGGCAACAGGTACAAATGGTGATGTTACCCGGTCGCTTTAGTCAAAAAGAAGAGTTTGATGGTCGTAGTTATTGGGTGATGAATCGTCGCGGCCGCGATCGCGTGATGGAGCAGTATTTTGGTATTCTGCCGGATGCGGAGTTAGTTCCCCCCGCCTCAGACACCCCGGATGCCTTAGAAAGGTTAACCATTGCCCTACAAAATGCCACCGATGATCCCCAACTCCTAGCAAGTTTTCAACAGTATTTACGTCAACAAAACTTCCGCAATGTTTACGTCACCGAGGATTCTCCTCAATTATTGGGGGAAACGGAAATTGTGGCCCAACAGGGGGATCTCAAAGCCGCTAAAGACCTCAAAGGTTTCCTAGGCATCGGTCAAGTGGAAGCCTCTTCAACGGGGGATTTAGCCTCAGAAATTACGATTCGTTTAGGAACCGATATTGTCACTTTTCTCGAAAAACAGCAAAATCTTTCCACCGATCCCGCGCTTTCCCCTTCTCCTTCCGCCGAAGTGGCTCAATAAGGCTTACAGGATACTTTACGGCAGATTTTTCGCCTAGGCGTTAGGAGTTTAGGTGATTTCTCACGGTTTTCATGCCCCAAAAAATCAGATGGGGATCGTAGATGACCGGCTGATGGACGAGATGCTCTTGCTCCCAATACTGAGTCAATAACTGAGTTAATCGCCTTCCATCTCCCCCGGTAAAAATCACGGTACTCCCCGGCAATTGCCCCTGCCAATCTTGAATCCAACCCGTTAACCCCGCCAAAACGCTATAGATCACCCCACTGGCGATCGCCGCTTCTGTCTCCAAAGCCCAGCGAGGGGGTAAGCTCTGGGGAAGTGTGAGGTCTGGTAATTGCGCCGTTTGACGAGTTAAGGATTGCAACTGGAGTCGTAGGCCCGGTAAAATCGCGCCGCCGGTCAAGGTTTGCTGTTCATTCGCCCCGGTCAAGGTCAGCGCCGTACCTCCATCAATCACTAATACGGGAAAACCATATTTTTCTCCTGCCCCCAAGACGGCTAAGGCCCGGTCAATGCCCAGGGTCGGGTAACAGCCCTTGAGGGGAATCTGTTCCAGGGTTAACCGTTGAGCCGAGGGAATCCGATTAAGCCAGCGTTCTGTTTGCGTAGGGACGACGGAAGCAAGATAAACATCTGCCTGAGCCTTCGTTAACGGTTCCGGGATGACGATCGCCGCTTGCCCTGGAGGAAGGGATAGATGAGGGGTTTCCCAGGTCTTCTGTAAAATATCCCCCTGAAAGTCTGCCCAATGGAGCCGGGAATTGCCAATCATTAACCCGTACCAATTTCTATCCGTTGGCATGGTTTTTTCTATCTCTGGTCGAGCGTTGTCATTCCCAAAATTTAGCATTTTACTATAAACTTTAGGAAAGATTTTCTTTGGCTAGGGGTTAAGCTCAGGCTCTGACTAGCAACAATAATTAATAATTAAGGATAAAATTATGGTAACAACTCCTCTGAAAACCGAAAAACGTCTATCGTTGCAAACCCAAGGAATTGCTCCCCAAACAACGGTGATTCGCTCTTTAGACTGGGATCGCGATCGCTTTGATATTGAATTTGGGCTACAAAATGGCACGACCTATAATTCCTATCTGATTCAAGCGGATAAAGTTGCCCTAGTGGATAGTTCCCACGCCAAATTTCGAGCAACCTATTTAGCTCTTTTGACGGGATTAATTGATCCGCAAAACATTGATTATTTGGTGATTAGTCATACCGAACCCGATCACAGTGGCTTAGTCAAAGACATTTTACAACTGAACCCCAAAATTACGGTGGTTGCCTCTAAAGTGGCTCTACAGTTTTTAGATAATTTTGTCCATCTTCCCTTTGAACGGTTACAGGTGAAAAATGGCGATCGCCTAGAATTAGGACAAGGCCATGTTTTAGAGTTTGTGAGTGCGCCCAATCTCCATTGGCCTGACACCATGCTCACCTACGATCATCATACTCAAATTCTGTTTACCTGTGATGTTTTTGGGATGCACTATTGTTCTGACGCACTTTTTGACGAAGATTTAAGCAAAATTGAACCCGATTATCGCTTTTATTATGATTGTTTAATGGGCCCCAATGCCCGGTCTGTTTTAGCGGCGATGAAACGCATGGATGAGTTAGGGGAAATTCAAATGGTGGCCAATGGTCACGGCCCCTTACTGCGTCATCATGTTACGGAATTATTAACCCGATATCGTACCTGGAGCCAATCCCAGACTAAGGCCGAAAAATCCGCCGTTGTTTTTTATATTGCCGATTACGGTTACAGCGATCGCCTTTCCCAAGCCATTGCGCGGGGGATTACCAAAACGGGGGTTGCCGTAGAGATGATGGATTTAAGTTCTGCCGAAGCCCAGGAAGTGCAGGAAGCGGTGAATCGTTCGACCGCCTTAATTGTGGGAATGCCCCCCCTATCCGGGGAAAAACTGAAGGAAATTACCCCCAACATGGCAACCATTTTAGCGGCGGCCAATAATAAACAATGGATCGGTCTTTATGAGTCCTACGGTGGCAATGATGAACCCGTTGATCCCCTCTTAACCAAGTTTCGAGAATTGGGATTAAAACCAGCCTTTGCTCCGATCAAAATCAAACAAATCCCCACCGAAAATATCTATCAACTCTGTGAGGAATCGGGAACGGACTTAGGGCAAGCCCTGGTGCAAAGCAGTAAAATTAAACAATTAAAATCCCTCGATAATGAGTTAGAAAAAGCGATTGGTCGTCTTAGTGGTGGATTGTATATTATTACAGCCAAAAAAGGCGATTTATCCAGTGCCATGTTGGCTTCCTGGGTGGCCCAAGCGAGTTTTGATCCCCCCGGTTTTACCGTTGCCGTGGCCAAAGACCGGGCGATCGAATCCCTATTACAAGTCGGCGATCGCTTTGTGTTAAATATTCTGGAAGAAGGCAATTATCAGCCGTTAATGAAACACTTTTTAAAACGATTTCCGCCGGGGGCCGATCGCTTTGCCGGGGTCAAAATCCAAACGGCTACCAACGGTTCACCCATTTTGACGGAGGCTTTAGCCTATCTAGAATGTGAAGTAGTCAGTCGTATGGAATGTAGTGATCATTGGATTGTCTATAGTCAGGTGAGTAATGGTCGGGTTTCTAATCCTGATGCTTTAACGGCGGTTCACCATCGGAAGGTGGGTAATTACTATTAAGTACTAATCCAATCTTTTAAGGGAGGGTAATTTTTCGGGGAGTGCGGGGTGCTGACTTGGGCATAATGTCTAAATCTGGGGTTTAAATTGGCGTAACCGGAGGGCATTCATCACAACAGAAAAAGAACTAAAGGCCATGGCTCCCCCCGCCACCATGGGATTTAATAACCAACCCCACAGGGGATAAAATAAACCCGCCGCCAAAGGAATGCCTAACACATTATAAATAAAAGCAAAGAAGAGATTTTGACGGATATTTTGTAAGGTGGCGCGACTCAGTTGTAGGGCGGTGACAATGCCCTGTAAATCCCCGGAAATGAGGGTAATATCACTGGCCGCGATCGCCACATCGGTACCGGTTCCCAGGGCAATTCCCACATCGGCCTGGGCTAAAGCCGGGGCATCGTTAATGCCATCCCCCACCATGGCCACTTTTTTACCCTGATTTTGGAGGGCTTGAATTTGTCGAGCTTTATCATCAGGTCTCACTTCGGCAATGATTTGATGAATCCCCACTTGATCGGCGATCGCCTGGGCAGTGACGGGATTATCGCCGGTCAGTAAAATTAATTCTAAACCCAGATTTTTTAGCCGGTTAACGACGGGGTGGGCTGACGGTTTTAGGGCATCGGCGATCGCCAAAATTCCCTGCACTTCCTGATTGACCGCTAACCAAATCACCGTTTTTTGTTCCCGTTCCCACCGGAGGGCTTCCGCCGCCAAGGGAGTTGTATTTAACCCTAAATCCTTGAACCAACGCATTGTTCCTAGTTGTATCAAATGCGCCTCAGAATATCCCTGCACCCCACATCCTGAAATCGCTAAAAAGTCCTGAATTTCTAATAGCTTGACCTGTTGCGATCGCCCATAGTTAACCACTGCTTCTGCGAGGGGATGTTCCGAAAGCTGTTCTACCGAAGCCGCCCATTGGAGAAGCATTAATTCCCGTTGAGGTTCCTGGGGAAAAAGACTTAAAAAATTAGTGACAGTGGGCTTACCAATGGTTAATGTTCCCGTTTTATCAAAAACAATCGTTTGGATTTGTTGGGCTAATTCTAAACTTTGAGCATCTTTAATTAAAATGCCGTATTCCGCTCCTTTACCCGTGCCGACCATAATTGAAGTGGGAGTGGCTAACCCTAAAGCACAGGGACAAGCAATAATTAAGACTTCTACAGTTGTTAAAACCGCTAGGGTTAAATTGTGGGCCAAGATTAACCAACTCAAAAAAGTGATCAGGGCAATAACTAACACACTGGGGACAAACCATTGGGTCACGCGATCGGCTACTTTTTGAATAGGAGCTTTGGAAGCCTGGGCTTGCTGTACCAGTTGAATAATTTGCGCTAAAACCGTTGCTTTACCGACCCGTGTGGCCCGAATTTTGAGACTGCCATTCAGATTTAAAGTTGAGCCAATCACTTCATCCCCGATCGCCTTCTTAACCGGTAAACTTTCGCCGGTAATCATTGCTTCATTTAGATTGGCCCGACCCTCCACAATCACCCCATCTACTGGGATTTTTTCGCCGGGTTTGACCAGTAAAATATCATCCACTTGAACGGCTTCAATGGGTAGCGTGAGGATTTCCTCGCCCCGTAATACCTGAGCCGTTTTCACCTGTAATCCCATTAATTGATGAATGGCCGCCGAGGTTTCTTTTTTGGCCCGACTTTCCAAAAAACGACCCAATAAAATTAAAGTAATAACAACTGCCGAAGCTTCAAAATAAACATGATTTGTTAGTCCATGGTGATGAAAAAAGCCAGGGAATAAAATAATGGCGAGGGAATAAAAATAAGCCGCGCTCGTTCCCAATACGACTAGAGTATCCATGGTGAAAGTATGATGTTTTAAGGCTTGCCAAGCCCCTTGGTAGAACCCTTGACCACACCAAAACTGCACCGGCGTTGCCAGCAGTAATTGCCCCACCGGATGGGTTAAAAACCCAGGAATCCAGGGAAGGGAAGTCCCCAACATCATCGGCATTCCCCCCAGCAATAGACCACTACTCATTAACGCTCCAACGAGGAGTTTAGGTTTAAAGCCTTCCTGGGGGGGCGTTTGGCTCACGGGGCCAGAATCCGTCAGAGGGGTGGCCTGATAACCCGCCTGGGCGATCGCCTGGGGAATGGCTTGAAGCAGTTGGGATTTATGGGGGGATAGATAATGAATCGTCGCCTGCTCTAGGGCCAAATTCACCTGACAG
>JAYKIP010000252.1:0-11000 GCA_035286205.1 Merismopediaceae cyanobacterium | reverse complement strand
CTGTTGAAACTGGTAGATAAATTAGTCGGATTACGTCTCAAACCGGAAGCTGAATTTCAAGGAATGGATATTAATGAACACGGTGAAGAAGGTTATGGAGAGGAATTTGCGGGCGGCATGAGTAGCGGTCATTAATGCTTGCCTATCTCTTGGTTAGAATTGTCTTTTTAACCTTCGGCCTCCTAGATTTAGGAGGCTTTTTTGCTGATTTCAGGGGCGATCGGTTGCCAATGAAAATCCCTCAACACCGCCCAAGTCAGCGCGAGGGATGGAGAAATGAGGGACAACTAGCCGACAGCCACCGGATTTTTGCTATGGAAAAAAGCTTCTAAAACTTGTTGAGCCATTTGAGCAGAAGTTAATCCTAAGCTGGCAAAAGATTCGTTTGGTTCTGCATGATCTACTAAAAGATCGGGAACCCCTAAACGTTTGACCGGCACTAACACATTATTGTCGTTTAAGGCTTCCACCACCGCCGAACCAAAGCCACCAATCAAGCAACCTTCTTCGAGGGTGACAACTTTACCAATGCGTTGGGCCAGGGGCAGAATTAACTCGGTATCCAAGGGTTTGACAAAGCGGGCATTAACGACCGTTGCTTGAATCCCATGTTCACTCAGAATTTCGGCTACTTGCAGGGCGGGATAAACCATGGAACCGTATCCCAAAAGCAGGACATCATCCCCATGACGCAGAATTTCTCCTTTGCCAACTTCCAGTTCTTCCCATCCTTCTTCCATCAGGGGAACCCCAATTCCATTGCCACGAGGATAACGCATGGCGATCGCCGATTTCGTGTAATTAACCCCGGTGACCAACATCCGTTGTAATTCAGCCTCGTCTTTCGGAGCCATAATCACCAAATTGGGAATACAGCGTAGGTAGGCAATATCATACATCCCTTGATGGGTTGGGCCATCCGCTCCCACAATGCCCGCCCGGTCCATACAGAAAAAGACCGGTAACTTTTGAATACAGACATCATGGATAATTTGATCGTAGGCTCGCTGTAAAAAGGTCGAATAAATGGCGACAACGGGCCGCATTCCCTCACAGGCTAACCCGGCCGCTAGGGTAACAGCGTGTTGTTCCGCAATCCCTACATCAATATATTGTTTGGGTAACTTAGCCTGTAACTTATCCAGCCCGGTTCCCGTAGCCATGGCCGCCGTAATCCCGATAATGTTAGGATTTTCCTCCGCTAATTTGGTTAAGGTATGGGCAAAAACCTTGGAATAGCCAGGGGGTTTGGGTTTGCTAGGAGGATAGGCTTTCCCTGTCGCTAAATTAAAGGGACTTTGAGCGTGATAACCCACCTGATCTTTTTCGGCTAAATCGTAGCCCTTGCCTTTAACCGTTGCCACATGAACAAACACTGGCCCTGGCACTTTATGGGCCTGTTTAAAGGTATCCATTAATTCCTGTAAATTATGGCCATCAATGGGGCCAAAATAGGTAAAGCCCAATTCTTCAATTACCGCCCCAACTTTAGAAACCGCCAACCGTTTCATCCCTTCCCGCATCCGTTCCATTTCCGGAGAAAGGGCATCCCCCACAAAGGGTAAATGTTTAAATTGTTCTTCTAAATTATCGGCTAAATTTTGTACAGCAGGATTGAGACGCACCTTGTTTAAATAACGGGAAATCGCTCCGACATTGGGCGAAATAGACATTTCATTGTCATTCAAAATCACCATTAAATTGGTGTGGGGTAAATGGCCGGCATGGTTAATGGCTTCGAGGGCCATCCCACCCGTTAACGCACCATCCCCAATAATAGAAACGACTTTGAAATTTTCCCCTTTTGCATCCCGTGCGAGGGCCATGCCCAACCCCGCCGAAATACTGGTGGAAGCGTGGCCCGCTCCAAAATGATCAAACTTACTTTCACTCCGTTTCAGGTATCCCGCAATCCCATCTTTTTGGCGTAGAGTGTGGAATTGGTCATAGCGACCCGTCACCATTTTATGGGGATAGGCCTGGTGTCCCACATCCCAAAGCACTTTATCTTGGTCAAGATCCAGAGTTGCATAGAGGGCTAGGGTTAATTCCACGACACCGAGGCCAGGCCCCAGATGCCCTCCACTGGTGGCAACGGTTTGTAAATGTTTTTCGCGGATTTGACGAGCCAATTCTTCCAGTTGACGGAGCGAGAGTTTGCTTAACTGGTTAGGATGAGTTAGTTCGCTGATGTGCATAGGGGCCTTAAGAGTAATCTTTTTTCGCTATATCACACTCTAATCTATATTTTTCCCTTTTTTGGGAATGACCTGACAAACTTCTCGGATTAACCCCTTGTCGAAGAAGAGCTTGTCCCCCATACTTGATTATTAAGATTGGCCAATTTTTTGACATTATGGAACCAAAGTCGCCGACCCCGCCCTTGGCTGTGCCTGAAGCATCTGAAACCAAGGAGACTCTTGCTACAAATGCTCCCCAAAAGAGCAAAACGGTTAAATCCTCTCAGTCTTCTCCAGGGGAGACTGTCGCGGAAGACCCCAAAACACCAACCCCTGAAGCGTCTGCCCCTAAGCCTCCTGAGACGGCTGAAACTGAGGGTAAAAAACCGACTACTCTTGATGTTTCGCCCCAGACCTATTATCAGGCGATCGGTTGGTTACGCGGACGATTGACTCAGAAAGAAGAGCGTTTTTACTTGGAAGTTCGGGATAGGGCTTTTCCGCTTTATATGGCTCGCCGCCTCTTCTCGTTTGCCAGGAACCATCTTAACCAAATGCTCTGGGTGAAGTGTTATCCCCAGTCGAAGGGAGAAGGTCTAAGTTTCCGAGTGGTTTGGATGGGAACCGAACAACACGAAGAAAATTGCGAGGCCGGCATTTTTGTGTTACGGGGGGTTTGGCAATTCATTCCCCAATGCCGTCGTCCGGTCTTTAGTATCTATCGTAACCAGTTAAAGGACTACGAAAGCCGTCCTAATAACCAGCATTTACCCTTAATTTGGGCGGATCAGCCTCCCTACCGTTTTCGTAAGGATTCAGAAGATAAGCCGAAGTTCTACCAGATTCTGGCTCGTTTAATTCCCCAACGGGAGTGTTTTGGGTTTGTGTCTCAGATCGCTGACCCGATTGATAAAACGCCGCGACGGGTGAAAAAGACTCCACCGGGAGCAGAAGGGAAAGAGGCGAAGGGGGGTTCTAAAGAGGGTAAACCGACGAAGGACAAATCCGGCTTTAAAGCGAAAGGAAAGGCTAAACTTGAGGCGACAGAAGCCCCACCCGCTACCCCGGAAGGACAGACTCCTGGGGCTGAGGCGGCAGTGGTGGAAACTCCGCCTAAAATCCCGGATACTGCTCCGGCAGTGGTTACCCCGCCTGTGGATCAAGAAACGGTTAAGGAAACCAAACCAGAGGCTGTTTCTACGGCAACCAAAGCCACCAAAAAGGCAGTTCAAGCAGAGACCCCGCCAGAGGTTATTCCTGCTGTTCCTACCGTGACGGCATCTCCCACGACGACGGAAGTTGCGCCTAAGAGTTCAGGAGAGGCAAGTCCTGAGGCGGTCGAAAGTCCCAAGGAAGTTACCCCGGAGGAGCCTCCGAAAACGGGTAAAAAAATTCGTTTGGTTCCTAGCAGTAAAAAGGCTGAGGTACCGCCTCCCCCTCCTGCACCGGAGCCTGAAGCCGTGGTGACTCCTCCAACGGAAGAAACCCCGAAGAAAACACGGGCGAAAAGCACCAAAACGAAAAAGGCTGAGGCGACTGAACCGGTTGCGGACGGAACAGAAACGGCTCCGAAGAAAACCCGCGCTAAAACAACAAGGGCCAAAAAAGCTGAAACTGGGGAACCGGAGGCTTAACGGTCGAGGGGCGTTGCCGTTAGTTTGGCTCTCAGTTCGGTTTGGATACGGTTCAGGATTGAGGCTTCATCCAACCGGGCGAGAATTTCGGTGACGACGGTTTTTGGTCCGGTTTCTCCCCAGGAGGCTCCCTGGGCTAGGTAGGTCTTGGTGACTTGTCCGATCGCGTAACAGGTCACCCCGGCTACCCCGGCCTGGGTTAGGGCAATGGAGAGGTAAGGGGCCAGACTCATTCCCCCGGTGACGGGAACGGTGAGGCCGAGTAATCCCTTCAGGGAACTGAGACCCAGGGTCGCTAAAAAGTCACTGGCACTGAGTCCCCCCATACTGACCCCAATTTTTTGTAATAGGGCGATCGCGGCGGGTTGGGTCATGGGTAATCCGTACAGTCGAGAGAGGGACAAGATCATGGCCACATCAATCACGGCTCCGGTCAGTAAATCCAACAAGGTGACGGGGTTTAAGGCGATCGCCCCGGCCTTCAGTAAGACCGCTTTTTCAATCAGTTGGTTAGCCCAGTATTCCCGCAACTGTAATTTTTGTTGAATAATCCTGTCGTTGGCCGTATCCGCACACAGAAGCACATTGAGGGCCATCAGGGATTTCCCTTCCCGTTGTAAGATTTCCACAATTTTTAAGTGCAATTCCTGAATATCCGGTTCACTCCGGTATTGTCGTCTGCGGGTTTTTCCCTGGTCATCTTTGAGCCATTCTGTCTTGAGTGGATGGGCCGACACCAGCACAATTTCCGATGGTGATAATAATTCTTTGACCCGTTCATCCCGAATTTTTTCGTAGATTAAGGTGCGATCGCTTTCAGGATATTGATCAATTTTATTGAACACTAAAATCATGGGTTTCCCCACCTGACGCAATTCCGATAGGGCTTGGTATTCCACCTTACTCATATCGCCCGCAATGACAAATAAAATTAAATCGGCTTTTTGGGCGACAGCTTTGGCTAATAATTCGCGATGGTGACCATCTACTTCGTCAATGCCCGGCGTATCAATTAACTGAATCTGAGCATTGCCCCAACCCTGGAGCGTATAACCCTGCAAATCCGGCAATTCATCAGAGGCCGGCAGTTGCCAGCCCGTCGCATGAATGTCCTGGGTGACCCCATGGAGTGGCCCCGTCGCAAAAATCGTTTGCCCCAAAAGCGCATTGAGAATCGAAGACTTTCCCCGACCCACTAAACCAAACACAGCAATTTGAAGCCTGGCTTGATCCAGTTTTTCTAACAACTCACAAAGATGGTTAATTTCGCTGGTTAATTCGGCTTTTTCCCTCGCTCGGAGATCCAGATTTTTAATGAGATTTTGTAACGTTTGTTGGGCTTGGTAATAATTTAAGTCTTCTTGAATCGCTTCAAAATTTTGGAAAAATTCAGGGACTTCCTCCATCGGATTTTCACTCATACCAGGACAAAATATTTCAGGATTAATTTAAAAAAACGTTAAAAATCTGGCTAAGGTTTCACTTCCTCTTCCGTTAAATATAAATCGCTGGAGGTTAGGGTTGGCGACAGAGCCGTTTTGAGATTGCTCTCGGTATCCATACTGCGAATGGCGGTTAAGGCTTCTTTAATCATCACCGCCGAAGGGACAGCGACAATCACCCCCAATAAGCCACCCACCCTGGCCCCCGTCAGTAAGGAAATTAACACCCAAAAGGGATTTAGTCCGGTCACACTCCCCAATACCCTGGGGGCAATGCCATTTTCGACAATTTGCTGAACCACGAGGGCAAAGGCTAATAACTGGAGGGCAACGCCAATATCCCGCAAAGCCACGAGAAAGGTCACTAACACAATGCCGACGGTTCCGCCAAAGGGGACTAAAGCCATCACTCCGACGGTTAAGCCAAATAACAAACCAAAGGGAACTTTTAAAATTAAAAATCCAGAAACTAACCCTAATCCCATACAGGTTGCTGAGACTAATTGACCGAGAAAATAATTCTGAAAACTGCGTCTAAGGGTTTGGGAAAAGGGCTGACGTAGGTTAGGAGGGAGCCAACCAATAATACTTTGCCACACATCGTCCGTATGAAGGAGCAAATAAAAGGTTAAGATGACGGTCAGCAAAACATCTAATAAACGAACGACGGTAAAAACGGTTAGGTTTAAGGCGAGGTTTAAGGTCGTTCCGGCTAAATTTTGTAGCTCCACCGCCACCCGACTATTAATTTGGGTAATAATACCGTCAAAACTGATGGGCCATCCTAAAATCTCAACCCGTTGATCCAATAGCATCAATTGACGCTGGCCGGAATCTAACCATTCGGGTAAGCGTGCTACTAACTGTTGAGCCTGGGTAAAGGAGAGGGGCACTAGGGTAACCCCTAAGCCGGTGACCACCAGGAGGGCAACCAAAAAGACCATGCTGGCGGCAAAAACCCTTGGCACTCCCCGTTTGTCCAGCCATGTCACCGGGTAGTTAAGTAAAAAGGCAAAGACCGAGGCGATCAAGAGAATCACAAACAGCGATCTGAAGTAGATAAAAATCGCGGATAAGGCTCTAACATTGAGGACAATTAAGGGCGCGCCTAGGGTGATCACTAACAAGCGAGTTAGGGGATTGAGGACGTTCCACCATTTGAAAAACCAGTTTTGGCGTTGGGAGGTTGGGGACGGGTTGACCATGGGGAAAAGAGGATGAAGTCGCGGTTTATTTTCGTCGTGTTAGCTCGGTGCTATTTATTTTAGGCTAAGAGCTAAACCCCAGGGGATTTCTGCCAATTTTGACCAAGATTCCCAGGGGCGATCGCCCTGTCCTCGGTAGCCGTTAGTCTTTTGCTCAAAACCGATAGATTTTGCTAGTCTTTAGGGTAAAATAAGATCATAATACTCCAAACAAGTTGAGTTTACTAATTCTGGTCATTATACCCCTGATTGAAATACTTTAGAATCGTAAAAAAGCTGTGAGAATGGCTCGCTTTCCACCACAGTCTCATCCGGAAAAAGAGAGCCTCTTGGGGTCAAGAGCCGAAACGCATTCACTATCCCGTATTTCTAGGTTTTGACCGTCCCTAGGCGTTTTTTATTGAATCCTAAATTTTGATTCTTTCTTTTGTTCACTTGTAAAAATTATGATAGAAGAAAAACGTCCTACTCTCCTAGAAATTCAAAAGTTTGTGGAGTCTATTCCTTTTTTTCAAGGCATTTCCCCGGAGAAGCTAGCAGGAATTATTAACCATATTTCGACCCGTAACCATCCGGCTAATCGTGTGATTCTCTTAGAAAATGATTGGGGGGGGTCTGTTTATTTCATTGTCGAGGGCTGGGTCAAAATTCGGACGCATAATGTGGATGGCAAAGAAGTGACCTTAAATATTGTGGGACGCGGGGAAGTGATTGGAGAAATGGCCGCTTTGGAAGAGGCTCCCCGTTCAACGGATGCGATGACCTTAACTCCCACAACGGTTTCTAGTATTCCGGCCCAGGATTTTTGGGCGTTATTAGAAGCAGAACCGATCGCGGGGATTCGTCTGGCCCAATTAATGGCGAGGCGTTTACGTCAATTAAATCGGCGTTTACGGTTACGGGAGGCGGAGAGTTTGGCCAGGGTGGCCGATACCCTGTTGTTTTTAGCCGATAGTCAAGGACAAAATACCAAACAGGGCTTACATATTCCGAATTTACCCCATCGAGAATTAAGCGGCATTAGTGGGTTAGCTAGGGAAACGGTGACTAGGGCCTTAACCAAATTGGAAAAACGGGGCTTAATTCGCCGCGAAGCCGAGCAGATTTGTATCCCGGATGTGGATTCCCTGGAAGAATTGATTACTTGAGGTTGTGAATGCCGCGTTGACGGGCGAGGACTGATAGGATCAAAGTTCTGTCCCTTAACCTCTATTGATTTGGATGTGAACTCTGATGTCAGACACGAAACCAGAACCCGTTGAAGCCCCTACCGTCTGGGATGATGACCACGAGAATTGGGTTGATCAGGGTTGGGAAAGTTCACCCCAGAGCCAGGAGCCGCCTTTGCCCGACCTGGTAACTCGTCGGTTTCAGCCGCGATCGCCCTTAAAATCAGTAAGGACATTGGCCATGGTGGAAAGTGCCTTTTTAGCCAGTACGGCCAGCTTAATTTGGCTGATTAATTATTATTTTCCGTTGGGGCCAGTATTAACAGTATTTTTTCCGTTACCGTTGGCTTTAGTTTATCTGCGTTGGGGGATAAAAACGGCGTTAAAAAGTGTGATTGCGGCGGGCTTATTATTATCAGTTTTAATGGGGCCAACCCGGAGTATTGTCTTTCTCATTCCCTACGGATTAATGAGTTTACAGTTAGGATTTTGTTGGCAACGACGCACTCCCTGGCTATTTTCCATTGTGTCGGGAGCCTTGATCGGCACCTTCGGTTTCTTTTTCCGATTTTGGCTCTTTTCTATTTTGCTAGGGGAGGATCTCTGGCGATACGTGATTGTGCAGATTACCAATTTTTTAGACTGGTTTTTTTTAAAACTGAATCTATTAGCCCAGCCTGATTTTATGCTGGTTCAAGGTTTAGCAGTCGGGATGATTTTAGTGAATAGTTTAATTTATTTAACCGTCGTGCATTTGGTGGCCTTATTGGTCTTAGACCGCCTGGGTAATCCGATTCCTCGTCCCCCCCGATGGGTTTCGGTCATTTTAGATTACGAATAGGGCCAGGGCTTGAGCCTGAAAGGTATTTTTTTCGGACTGATCTTGGACAAATGGTTACCTAGGCGACAGTCAAGAGCGTCTCCTTACCCAGTTTTTAGCTATATTTAGAGAAGATCTTGCTTGACTACACTATATCTATGGTATAGCCTTAAGATTAGGTTATTGACCTGCTATCGTTCCTCGCTAACGCTGTTCTATGCAACCTTTTTCGCCCTCTGCCTCCACAACGGCTGTTCTTGACCGTCCTTTGACCCCCTATAGTCTTGCTTCTACCCCCCACAAAATGATTCAAGTCATTCGTCGTGATGGTTCTTCTACTGCCCTGAATATCAGTAAAATCCGGCTGGTGGTGGAGTGGGCTTGCCAAGGATTGGAGGTGAATCCGATCGCCCTGGAAGCGGGATTAACGACGCGTTTGCGGGATGACATCAGTACGCGGGAAATTCAGGATAATTTGATTGGTTGCGCCCTAGAAATGTGTAGTCCTGATGAGCCGGATTGGCGATACGTTGCTGGCCGATTACATATTTGGAGTTTATGGAAAGATACCCTGGTTAGTCGTGGTTATCAGTATGGTAATTATGCAGAAACGGTGCGGTTTAAGTTAGCTCATCATCTGTACGATCAACGGTTGAGCGTTTATTCGGTTTCGGAGTTACAGGAGGCGGGTTCCTGGATTAATCCCGATTGGGATACGGATTATGATTATGCAGGAGCCGTATTATTAACCAGTCGCTATCTTTTAACGGATGAGTTACCCCAGGAGGCTTTTTTAACCTGTGCGTTATTGTTGGCGGAGGTGGAATCTCCGGCACATCGTCTTCAGTGGGCCAGACAGTTTTATGAGGCGATCGCCAAGCGTAAAATTTCCCTAGCAACGCCTATTTTAGCCAATCTACGGGTGCCTAATGGCAGTTTAACCAGTTGTTTTATTGTGGCTCTGGATGACAATTTAGAAAGTATTTTTAATGAGATTACCAATGCCGCTAGAATCTCGAAAAATGGGGGAGGAGTCGGAGCCAATCTCAGCCGGATTCGGGCCACGGGTAGTTGGGTGATGCACAAGGCCAATGCGTCGGGGGGCGTGATTCCCTGGATTAAATTATTGAATGATACGGCGATCGCGGTCAATCAGGGCGGTCGTCGCGCCGGGGCTGTGACGGTGGGCATTGATATTTGGCATTTGGATGTCCCAGAATTTCTGGAAATGCAGACAGAAAACGGGGATCAACGCCGCAAAGCCTACGATATTTTTCCCCAATTGATTCTGCCCGATGAATTTATGCGACGGGTGATGAATAAGCAGGAATGGACGTTAGTTGACCCCTACGAAGTCCGAACCCAATTAGGGATTGAACTGGCGGAATTATGGGGTGAAGAATTTGAGCGGGCTTACCAACGGATTGAAGCAGAATTAGGCCAAAAAATTAACTTGTATAAACGCATTAATGCCAGGGAATTATTTAAAACCCTGATGCGATCGCAGTTAGAAACCGGGATGCCCTATCTGGCCTTTAAAGATACAATTAATCGCGCCAATCCCAATCAGCATCAAGGGTACATTCCGGGGGTTAATCTCTGCACTGAATCCTTTTCTAACGTGAAGCCCGGTCAAGAAAGCCACTGTTGTAACTTAGTGAGCTTAAATCTCGCCAATATTGAGGATTCAGAATTAGCGGATTGCTGTCAAATCTCGGTGAGGATGTTAGACAATACCATTGATTTAACCCATCCTCCCTTTGCCGAAGCCCAAAATCATAATGACCAATACCGTACTATCGGGGTCGGGGCGATGGGATTAGCAGATTGGTTAGCCAAACGGCGTTTAACCTACGATCATTTAGACAAAATTAATTATCTTTTTGAGGAAGTGGGTTATTGGTGTACCCAAGCTTCCATGGAATTAGCCAAGGAGCGTCAACCCTACCTCGCTTTTCCGGGCAGTGAATGGAGCCAAGGCAAGTTAATCGGGGCCAAACCGGTGGAATGGTTCCTCGAAAATGCCGTTGAAAAAGAGCGATGGCAGGAACTTTCCCAGGCCATTCAAACCTACGGCATTCGCAATTCCCATATTACGGCGATCGCCCCCAATACCTCCTCCTCCCTAGTGCAAGGCTGTACCGCCAGTATCCTACCGGTCTATAGTCGTTTCTTTTATGACAAATGGGCCAAAGGCACCGTCCCGATCGCCCCACCCTTCATCACCCACTGTTTTTGGTTTTATCCGGAAAATAAGGGGTTAGACCAGCGTAAGGTCGTCAAAGCTGTCGCCGCAATTCAGCAGTGGATTGATACGGGTATTTCTATGGAATTACTGTTTAATCTCAATCAGGGCGTTTATTTCCCCGAAGACCCGGAACGATGCTTGAACGCCAAGGACATTTTTGAGACCTTAGTGCTGGCTTGGGAAATGGGCTGTAAGGCGATCTACTATATCCGGACGGTGCAAAAGGATAATTTTAAAGATTCCCAGGAGGCTTGCTCGGCCTGCGCGAATTAACCGGTATTCATAACGCTAACGCTTGGCTG
>JAYKIP010000251.1:0-4789 GCA_035286205.1 Merismopediaceae cyanobacterium | reverse complement strand
ACTTTTGAATAGGTGCAAAGTTAACATCCCTTCCTTTATTCAGCAACGCCAGTGATTCTAAGCTAAACCCACTAATTTTTCGCTTAATTCCCAGAGCTTTTTGGCCTTGGCATCATCACTCCCTTCGGCGGAAAGTTCCTGCACAAAGGCTGATCGCCCTTCCTGTTGACGATTCCCCCAACTCCAATGCACCCCAGAGCGTTTAAAATCGGGATCTGCTACCACCTGGGCCACCCGTTCGCCGGATAATTCCTGGGTTACATAACCCTTGGTAATATTCTTCTGGAACCAGGGGAAAATTGTCCGAAATAGGGGATAGTGATTGCGGAAAAGGGGGGTATCGGCCACACAACCGGGATAGAGCGAACTAAAGATAATACCCGTTGTGTCATGGAAGCGGCGATGGAGTTCCCTGGCGGTTAACATATTGCATAATTTACTGTCTTTATAGGCTTTACCCGATTTAAATGGCTTGCCGTTAATCATGGCGATCGGGGCCTTAAATCCGGCTTCAAACCCTTCCAATTTGCCTAAATCCGGCGGTGCAGGAATGGGAATTTTCCCCCCCAGTTCCTTACTGTTGGCGGTGACCGTTCCCAAAATGATCAACCGTTTATCATCCCCAGGGGCATTTTTCAAATCTTCCAATAACAAATTACACAGCAAGAAATGTCCCAGATGGTTCGTGGCGACAGATAACTCATACCCTTCAGGACTCCGTTGTGGTTCCTTCAACAAGGGAAAATAAACCGCCGCATTACACACCAACGCCTGAAGTGGTTTACCTAAAACCCGAAAATTATTAACAAAGCGTCTCACACTCTCCATAGACGCTAAATCTAACAACATCACCGTAAAACTGCCCTTGGGAAAATTTAACGCCGCCGCCGCGTCTTCTCCCTTATTGGTATTACGGCAAGCCATAATGACGTGCCAACCCTGGTCAATCAAAGCTTTAGTGGCATAGAGGCCAACGCCGGATGAGGCCCCGGTAATAATCGCAGTCTGGGTCATTCGTTAAACTCCTTTAGAATATGGTCTTTATTTAGAATCTCATAGCTTAGAACCCTTAGAACAGTTCTTTTTGTTAATCAATCTGATACCGTCTGTTGTCTCGACTTGCTCCTGATCCCTGACAATGAAGCAGTGGAAGGAGCCAAAGCATTAATTTTAAGAAGAAACCGCAACCGATAACTGATTTTTATGAACTGCAATGGTTTGACTTTCCGCTAATAAGTAATCTAAAAAAGTCTGGGCAATAATAGATAATTGTTTCCCCGCTAAAGTCGCCACATACCACCGCCGTTTGATGGGAAAATGTTCCACATTCAAAACCACTAATTCACTTTGATAACTTTCTGAGGTGAGCGTATGTTGAGATAGGACGGAAATGCCCATGCCGCCGGCGATCGCCTGTTTAATCGCCTCATTGCTTCCCAATTCTAAGCGAACTTGTACCTGCACATTTTGACGATTAAAAAGATTTTGCACCGCTTGACGAGTTCCCGATCCCTGCTCCCGCATAATAAAAAATTCGTTATTTAATCGCTCCAGGGGAACAAAGGGTAAAGCCGCCAGGGGATGATCGCGCCGGGCAATAACAACGAGGGGATTATCCAAAAAGGGCCGGGAATCCAGGTCTAAACCTTCGGGGGGTTGGCTGATAATATACAAATCATCTTTATTGTCTTGCATTCGGTGTTGAATTTGTTGATGATTCGTCACTTTTAAGGAAACATCAATCCCTGGATATTGCTGACAAAATGCGCCCAAAATACGCGGAATAAAATACTTGGCGGTGGTAATGACGGCAATACGCAAATTTCCCTGTTTTGTTCCTTTGAAATCTGCTACCTTCATTTCAAAGTTATCGAGTCGCTGGAAAATATCCTGACAGGTTCCGAGTAACTCTTTTCCCGCTTCCGTTAGGTAAAGTCGCTTGCCAATCTGCTCAAACAGAGGTAAACCAACAGCTTTTGATAACTGTTTAATCTGGCTAGAAACGGTCGGTTGGGTAATGAAGAGTTCTTCCGCCGCACGGGTGAAACTGCCATGGCGTGCCGTTGCTTCAAAGACCTTGAGTTGGTGGAGGGTAGCTTGTATCAAAGGAGTTCAGTGGAGTTCGGTGGAGTTCGATGTCAAGGAAAGGACAGGCCAATCTTTTAACCATAGACTAAAAAATTGGCTACTCCACTTTATCATAGGTCATAGTCAATGTTTTTGGCAAACGTCCTCCGAACTGCCAACGCTCATCCCCTGGTTGGGGGTCATGGTCTTAGGGACTGAAACGACTTTCGTAGCACTGGAGTCGCCAACAGCTTTCGAGCCACTCTACGCGGTAGTGATACCAAAACCGTTGGGGTTGCCAGGTGCCGGTTTTCAGGGCGATCGCCAGGGGTTGTTTAAAGTAACGCAAGCATATTTCGGCTTGTTGTTTAACTTGCCAGGACATATTTTGAGACTCCTATACTAAAGTACAAAATATTTGGATTTTTTAGAAATCCCCTAGGAACGCATTAAAGCGAAAGATTGCAAGGATAAGATGAAGAATGACAATTTATCCTGGGGAATATTTTTATTTTCCTACGTCTTTTGGGAATGGGGACTAATTTGTTACAGCTTGTAATATTTATGGCTCAAAGGCGATAGTGTTAATCCGGCAAGAAATGCGAGCGTTACAAAAGATAAAGAATCTTAACATTTTTTATCATTGAGAATAAATTAACTTAAGTAAAACGGCGACGAAAACGAGGATCAAATTTAGCACTTTTAAGGCGATTACAGTTAGCACAAAGAGTTTGTAAGTTGCTCAAGTCATTACTGCCCCCGGCGGCGAGGGGAATAATATGATCAATCTGGAGGGTGATGGTTTCTCCACTTTTTCCACAACTTTGGCAACGGTGGCGATCGCGCTGAAACACATAATCACGGACGGTTTTCGGTAGGGGAATGCGGGGAGTTTTCGACATTGGTAGCAGGGACAGGGGCTAATTGTAAAGTGGCGTAAATTTCGGTTAGGGGAAGTTGAACCGCAAGACTTTCTAGAGTGACATTATCTGTTAGGTTTTCGTAGGTTTGCAATATCCAAAGGTCATTTTCAGTACGTCGAAAAACTTCCACGAGATATTCCTGGGAGCTAACGAGTACATATTCCTGAAGACTGGGAATGGTTCGATAATAGTGGAATTTTCTGCCCCGGTCAAAAGTTTCGGTGGATTCTGACAGAATTTCAATAATGAGTTTGGGAAATTCTACGGTATAAGTTGTTAAGTCTTGATTATCATCACAGGTAACCACCAAATCAGGATAAAAAAAGCGTTTTTGATGATTCGTTGCTACTTTGATGTCCGCCATGAAAGTTTGGCAGGGAGAACTTCGTAATTTTTCTCGCAATAATAGAGCTAAATTAAGACTAATAATATTGTGAGCTTTATTGGTGCCGGCCATGGCATAGATTTCACCGTCAATGTATTCGTGTTTAATTTCACTATGGCGTTCAAATTCCAGATATTCTTCTGGGGTCATAGCGATTTGAGAAGGTAAGGCAATCATAGGGCTTTCCTCAATTATAAATTACGTTCTTGAATTTCTTGGCGGATTTCATCGAGAGGAGATTGATACTCTGAGGCTTCAGATTCATCGGGGCAAAACTCAAAGGAAATTTTGATTCGCACTTTCCCTTTTTTCCAGCGATTCGCTCCTACATTTAACACTTCACACTCTAACCCTTCATCAATCCATTTCATTCGAGGTTTATAACTATCATTGGTTTCCAAGTCTTGAAAATTAGAGACTTCTAATAATTTCTTAAGACAATAACGAATTATTGACTTAACTTTGAGGGTGTTGTTATACATGATAACGTTACCAGGAGATCCGTTGGTTAGTAAGATCACGTCTTCTTCTCCAATGGTTGGCTTGAATTGATTACTCATAGAAATATTTTTCCTTTTATAGATTACGTTCTTGGATTTCTCGACGGATTTCATCGAGGGGAGATTGATATTCAGAGGGATCGGCGGGATCGGGAATAAATTCAAGCGAGATTTTGATTTTGAGTTTTCCTTTTTTCCAACCTTCTGAAGCAATTTTTAAAATTTCACATTCTATACCTTCTGTAAGTAATTTAACGGCTGTATTAGTGTTTATTTCTATACTGCCTGCTCTAAAGTGATCACGTAAATTATCAGGAGCATGATTATATTGATCACTCTCAAAAAAATCATTTAAATTTTCTTTAACATCTCCTAATTTGTATAGCTTATTAGACAATGTGATCACATCATCGTCTCGGCAACTTTGAAGATAGGGATTATAGGCGATCGCCATAGGGGAAGGCTCCAAGGTAGATTGTTATCAAATATTGATAGTTTTGTGGAAAATAAAGATAAAAGTCAATGAATCGGGTCAGTTGGATAGACTCAATCTAGCTTAAGTAAAAATCTCCCAATAATCAAGGGGACACGCAATCATTAAATTTTATTACAAGATAATTCTCCTGAAGAAGAAACAATTAGACTTGTATTATACCTCTCACCCAGCAGAATAAGGTTATTATGACTCAGATCGCCCCTCAATGCCAAAACCTAAGAGAACACGTTAACCAGTTAATCGAGTTGCTCAGGCAAGAACCCAGTCTCCGCACGCAACAGGATACCAGTATTGTCGAAACGGCGTTAGGGAAGGCTCTCTCCCCTCGTTTTGAAATTGTGTTTGCGGGGGCCTTTAGCGCAGGTAAGTCTATGTTAATTAATGCGCTGTTGGAACGGGAATTGCTCTATAGCGCAGA
>JAYKIP010000250.1:0-6624 GCA_035286205.1 Merismopediaceae cyanobacterium | reverse complement strand
CCGATTATTTAGGGGATTCCCTGGGATTAGCCCAACAGGCCGCCCAAACCCAAGCCGATGTGATTGTCTTTGCCGGGGTGCATTTTATGGCCGAAACCGCCAAAATTCTCAATCCCCACAAATTAGTCCTATTACCGGATCTCACCGCCGGCTGTTCCCTGGCGGATAGTTGCCCGCCCGATCGCTTTGCCGCCTTTAAAGCCGCCCATCCCGATCATTTAGTGATTTCCTATATTAACTGTACTGCCGAAATTAAAGCCCTAAGCGACATTATTTGCACCAGTTCCAACGCCGTCAAAATTGTGCAACAAATTCCCCCGGAGCAACCGATTATTTTTGCCCCGGATCGTAACCTGGGGCGTTATGTGATGGAACAAACCGGGCGGGAGATGGTGTTATGGGATGGTAGTTGTATTGTCCACGAAACCTTTTCCGAACGAAAGCTCATCGAATTGCAAGGGCAGTATCCCCAGGCGGAAATTATCGCTCATCCAGAATGCGAAACCCCGGTCTTAAATCACGCCCATTTTATTGGGTCAACAACGGCTCTGCTCCACTACGCCCAACGGAGTCCTGCCCAACAATTTATCGTTGTCACCGAACCGGGCATCATTCATCAAATGACCCTAGCGGCTCCCCAAAAACAGTTTATTCCGGCCCCCGGCCAAAGCAACTGCGCCTGTAATGAATGTCCCTATATGCGGTTAAATACCCTCGAAAAACTCTATCTTGCGATGAAACATCAAAGTCCTGAAATTACCCTACCTCAGCCGATTCTGACCGCCGCCCTGCGACCCATCCAAAAAATGTTGGAACTGTCTTAATTAAATCCGGCAATCCTAACTTAAAACATCCCCCACCAATAGCCCTGTAATCAACAGCAATAACAGGGCCACACTAAAATTCAGTAACCGGGGCGATAACCGTCGCGCAATCCAGTAACCAATGGAAACCCCCAATAAACTGGTGGCCGTCAATGCTAAAGCCGATCCACAAAAAACAATCCAAGGCGATCGCGACTCTGCACTCATTAAGAGCGTTGTTAATTGGGTCTTATCTCCCATTTCGGCGGCAAAAATGGTCAAGAAAGTTGAAAAGAAAACCGGGCGAAAGTAGCTCGTTCGCGGTTCTGAGGCCGGAGAAACTTCGGTCATGGTGGCAGAAAGAGAGGTTAAGGGAACATCAATCAATTAGCCCAGTCGGGGAGATCCCACCCAGGGCGATCGCCACCTTGGCCAAAGCCCAACCAAAGCCCAGTATTAACAAGCCAGCACACCAAAGCCAGGGTTAACAAAATAAACGTGACTGGCGTAACCACCCCAATACTGAACCAGGTCGCCACATGACCCACCATTAACGCGACCCAGCCCCAGCCTAAGCCTACCGAAACCGTTAAAGCCAGACGACGACGCTGAAAAAGGACGAATAATAGAGATTGTAGCGTGGTCAGCACCATGGCCGGCACTAAAAAAGCACAGATACCAATACAATTAGACCGTGAAAAGTCACTGAGCGCGGTTAAATCAACCATTAACGTTAACTGTGAAAGAAAGGATTTAGAGAGAAAAATTGACAATGCCCCCTGATTATAACGAACTTTCGGGGGGTTCCCGGTGTTCAACGGTTCACGCCCCCAACCTCAAGCCCAACGATGCAAAATTTTTGGATAAACCCTTGCTAAATAGTTTGAGCTTTGTTATTGTAGTAAAACAGTGTAATGTTGCCGGGATAGCTCAGTTGGTAGAGCAGAGGACTGAAAATCCTCGTGTCGGCGGTTCAATTCCGCCTCCTGGCATTAATCAAGACTATATACAGCAGAACCTTCAGGGTACTCTACCGAGATAGGGGCGTGTCAAAAATGGCCGATTCTCTAAAGTGACCTAAAATTAGTTTTGAAACCTTGGCTGAAAAGGCTTAACAAATTTCTACGCGAATTTCCACGCGACGGAGTTAACAGACCAGTCATCTAGGAGGTATTTTGATGCTTTCCACCCTTTACGAAACCGACTTTAACCAGTGGCTCGAAGAAACCGCTAAAACCCTTAAAGAAGGTAACTTTCAAGCCCTAGACGTAGAGAATCTCATCGAGGAAATTCAATCTATGGGGAGTAACGATAGGCGAGAAATCAAAAGCCGCTTAATCGTGTTGATCATGCACTTACTCAAATGCCAATATCCGCCGAAAAAACAAACCCAAAGTTGGATCGCCACCATCAACACCCAAAGAAACGAAATCGAACTTGTCTTAGAAGACAGCCCCAGCTTACGTCCCTATCTCACTGCCAATATCTCCTACTGCTATCAAAAAGCGAGACTGGACGCGGCAACCGAAACCAAACTTCCCCTCAAGACCTTCCCCTTAGAATGTCCCTTCACCCAGGAACAAATCTTAGAAGCCGGTTGGTTCCCCTTCCCTTAAGCCCCACCAGGAAAAAAGACTGGCAACGGGGGCCAATCTTATTTTCAAAATTCTTAATTTAAGAGTACTGATGACTTAAACTTCCTAGGGATGGAAGAGCAGATCAGGATAGAAACGGTTGGCTTCGATTAAAATCCCTGCGGTGAAGGTTAACAAAGCCATAATCAAGACGGGGGCTGTAGATAAAAACTTAAACAGACCTTCCATGAATTTAGTCTCCAAAGATAAACCAGATTAAACAATCAATTAGCGAGGCGAAACGGGGATTTCAGAATCTTTAACGACCAATTTGCCGGAAGTATATTCTCCCAGGGCGGCTAAGGGCCAGAGAAAACCCGTTAACATTTTGCCGATCGCCAAAGGAACATTGATCATGATTTCTTGCATTTCTGCATCTTTACCACGAATGGCAATGAGGTAGGCGCGGCCAACCCAACCGATCCAACCGGCAATATACAGGAAGAGAATACTGGGAATGAGGAAGTCACCCATGTGGCTTAAACGACCATCCACGATCAGGTGGGGATAGCCTTCTGGGCCACAAAGAGCCGCCGCATACCGTTCTGCCCGTTTTTGACCCGACTGGGGATCATCGGTGGTATTCAGGAAGGTTTTTGCTTTCGCTTGATAGGCGGCCGATTCACCACAGGGGGTTAAATGGGCAAAGTCTTCTGCTGAAGCAGAAGGGGAGAAGTTGAACCAGAGGGTTAAGGCGAGCAGAAAAGCCAACAATTGTTTCATAAGAATTATTTCCTTATTTTTTGGCCAAAGGCTAGGGTTTTTGCACAAAAGATGACAGGATCGATTGTACGTCTCAGTAATCTTACGCTGACCAGTCGGTACAGGTAAAGATCGTGTATTGACATCCCCCCCTCACTAAAGCGAGAGGATTCCTATCTACCCAAACAAGGTTAATTGAATCGGCAATAGGTGGGTTGACACTTCTCGGAAGCTACTAGCAAGCTAGATTTATGCCGTCCTCTATGTCCGTTTAGAGTCTCGGAAAGCCCTCCCGCGACGTTAGTATTCGGTCAAAAAAGTTGAATACATTAGCAAACTTGGTTTTCGTTTGCAGAATCTATCCTACCTCAAAGCCATCCTAAAGGAAGAGGTTTTAAACCCAAGTTTTTCGATAAAATGTAGTCTTGCGTTTTAAATTAGCAGAGAATGGCAACCATTTTAGCAATTGAAAGCAGTTGTGATGAAACTGCGGTGGCGATTGTAAAGAATCGTAACGTTTTAAGTAGTATTGTTGCGTCCCAGATTGACTGCCATCGTGTTTATGGGGGGGTTGTGCCGGAGGTGGCTTCTCGTCAACATTTATTGGCGGTGAATGGTTGTTTGACGGAGGCTCTTCAGCAGGCGCAGGTCTCCTGGTCAGAGATTGAGGCGATCGCCGCTACAGTAGCACCGGGGTTAGTGGGGGCCTTAATGGTGGGTCTGACGACGGCGAAGACCTTGGCGATGGTGCAGAAGAAGCCGTTTTTAGGGGTGCATCATCTGGAAGGGCATATCTATGCCAGTTATTTAAGTCATCCGACCTTGGAACCGCCGTTTCTGTGTTTGTTGGTGTCGGGGGGCCATACCAGTTTGATCCAGGTGAAGGGATGCGGGGATTATCAACAGTTAGGCACAACACGGGATGACGCGGCGGGGGAAGCCTTTGATAAGGTGGCCCGTTTATTGGGGTTGGGTTATCCGGGCGGCCCCATCATTGACCGGGTGGCTCAAACGGGGAATCCCCAGGCGTTTCCCTTACCCATTGGCCGGATTTCTTTGCCGACCGGGGGCTATCATCCCTACGATTCTAGTTTTAGTGGTCTGAAAACGGCGATGTTACGGTTAGTCAATGACCTTAAAGCCTCTGGTCAGGATTTACCCGTGGCCGATCTTGCCGCCAGTTTTCAAGCCACCGTTGCGCGATCGCTGACCCAAAAAACCTTGGCCTGTGCCTTAGATCAGGGGTTAACCACTATTGCAGTGGGGGGAGGAGTTGCCGCCAATAGTGAATTACGTCACCAATTACAAAAGGCGGCCCATGAGCATGATTTAACGGTCTATTTTCCTCCCCTCAAATTTTGTACGGATAATGCGGCGATGATTGCCTGTGCGGCGGCGGAACATTTTGAACGGGGCGATCGCTCTGGGTTGAACTTAGGAGTACAATCTCGTTTAGGGATTACGGAAGTGCATCAACTTTATGGCAAACCGGTTTAAAGAATTAGAGTTAGAGATTGCTCAATTAAGGCTTTTTGCTCTTCTACGCCATTTTAGTTTTGACAACGCCTCAATAATTCAGTTGATTAATCAAGCTATCATGCAAGTCTGAATATCGTCAATACAAAGATTAACTTAAGAAACAATCTCCACTTCCACTAAAGGGATATCATCCTCAATAATCTGGGCTTCGACGCTCTCTGGGATTAGCTCTTCTTGAACCTCTTCCTGCTTACCAAACGTTAACTGATTATCCACACAATCAATTAAAATAGTGTCCCCCGCCATAAACGCATTTTCCAAAATCTTGGTAGCAATCGGATTTTCTAACTCTCGTTGAATGGCCCGCTTTAACGGTCTGGCTCCATAAACCGGATCATAACCCGCACTAACAATGTGATCCAAGGCTGATTCCGATAACGATAAGGTAATCTTCTGCTCATCTAAAAGCTGTTCAATACGTTTAATTTGTAAAACAACAATACGACGCAATTCATCCCGTTTTAAGGTATGGAAAATAATCAAATCATCAATACGATTTAAAAACTCTGGACGGAAATGACTCCGTAAAGATTGCATTACCTGTTTGTGCATTTTGTCGTAATCCGAATCATCCCCAGACAGATTTAAAATATGGTCACTGCCAATATTACTGGTCATCACAATAATCGTATTGCGAAAATCTACCACTCGCCCCTGGGAATCCGTAATGCGGCCATCATCTAACACTTGCAAAAGAATATTAAACACATCTAAATGAGCTTTTTCTACCTCATCTAATAACACCACCGAATAGGGACGACGACGCACCGCTTCCGATAATTGTCCGCCTTCCTCATAGCCCACATAGCCTGGAGGGGCACCAATCAGCCGGGAAACCGCGTGTTTTTCCATATATTCTGACATGTCAATGCGTACCATGGCCTCCTCACTATCAAAGAGAAAACCCGCCAAGGCTCGTGCTAATTCGGTTTTTCCGACCCCTGTAGGGCCCATAAATAAAAATGAACCAATGGGACGACTGGGATCTTTCATCCCTGCCCTGGCACGACGAATAGCGGCGGATACGGCGGATACGGCTTCCGTTTGACCAATCACTTTTTGATGTAAATGACCTTCTAATTGCAACAGTTTTTGCCGCTCGGTTTCCAAGAGGCGATTCATGGGGATACCTGTCCAACCCGCCACAATTTCGGCAATATCCGACTCGGTAACTTGTTCTCGCAAAAGCGTATTACCAGACCCTTGAATTTCTAATAGTTTGTTTTCCTTTTCTTCAATGGCTGTTTGCAGGACTTCGAGTTTACCGTACTTCAATTGAGCCGCTTTATTGAGATCGTAATCCCGCTCGGCTTGCTCGACTTGACGACGAATTTGTTCTTCCTCTTCTTTGAGGGTATTAATTTCCTCTAACATTTGTTTTTCGGAAAGCCATTGACCGGATAATTGTTGTTGTTGACTTTCTAATTCTGTGATTTCCTGTTGAATTTTTTCTAGGCGTTCTTTGGAAGATTTATCGGCTCCTAAACCGGGACGCTTTTCTTCCCCTTCTAGGGATAACTTTTCCATTTGTAATTGCATTAACCGCCGGTCAATATCTTCTAATTCTACGGGTTTAGAGGTAATTTCCATTTTTAAACGGGCCGCCGCTTCATCCACCAAATCAATGGCTTTATCGGGCAGAAAACGGTCTTGAATGTAACGATGGGAAAGCATGGCCGCGGCGACCAGAGCCGAATCCGTAATTTTTACGCCATGGTGGACTTCATATTTTTCCTTCAACCCCCGCAGAATCGAAATGGTATCTTCCACGCTGGGTTGTTTAACATAAACCTGTTGAAAACGGCGTTCCAAAGCAGGGTCTTTTTCAATGTTTTTACGATATTCATCTAAAGTTGTTGCACCAATACACCGTAATTCTCCCCTGGCTAACATCGGTTTTAACAAGTTCCCCGCATCCATTGACCCCGATCCTTCCCGGCCACCGG
>JAYKIP010000249.1:0-5106 GCA_035286205.1 Merismopediaceae cyanobacterium | reverse complement strand
GAAAGTCTGGGGGCCATTGGACTAGGATTTGGGCAAAGGCTTGACCCCGGTGGCTCACTTGATGTTTTTCGTCGGGAGTCATTTCCGCAAAGGTTTTTTGATAATCAGGCACGTAAAAAATGGGATCGTAGCCAAAGCCGCCGGTTCCCCTGATTTCTTTGAGGATCTCACCGCGACAACGTCCTTCACATTGAAGTGCAATCGAGCCATCCGGTCGGGCGATCGCCACTGCACAGATAAATTGGGCTTGCCGGTGGGGATGATCTCCTAATTCCCTTAAGACCCGTTGAATCCTCTCAGCATCGGTGGGGGCATAACGAGCAGAATAAAGACCCGGCGCGCCCTGAAGTGCCTCAATCGCTAAACCGGAATCATCGGCGATCGCCCATTGGTTTAAGGCTTGGGCCACCTGGGAAGCTTTTAAACAGGCATTCGCCAAAAACGTTGTTGCCGTTTCTTCGATCTCTAAATCCGGGGGTTTTAACTGGAGTTGACAAGGGAGAGAAGAGAGATAGGCTTGCATTTCGGCCAACTTGCCGGGGTTACTGGTCGCAACGATGAGGATAGCCATAAAATCAAAAGTAGAGAATAAGTGAAGAAAATACAGGAACTCATCAGGACTAGGATAACTGAAACAACCGCTTTAAACGTTTTTGCATCCAAAGCACCACATTCGTATCCTCTTCCTCTTGGGTGACTAATCCTCTCGCCTCCAATTCCTGCTTCCGTTGGGTTAACTCTTCTTGATGTCGGGCCAGTTCATTCATTAGGGTTTCCCGAAATAAAAGATTGGTCTGGAGTAAATGTTCAAAATTGCGATGATTAATCACAAATAACAGCGTATCTTCCAAAGCGCGAGTGCTGGCGGTGCGGGGTGTTCCTAGCATTAAGGATAATTCTCCTAAAAATTCTCCGGTACTGAGAATAGCTAAGGTTTTATTTAAGGATTTCGTAAAAACTTCTATTTTTCCTGAAATAATAATATAAAAGGCATCACCATTATCATTTTCTTGGAATAACATTTTTCCCTGACTGATATTTTCTAAATACCCAATTTCTAATAATTGACGAGTTTCTATATCGTTTAAGTCTTGAAAATAGGGGACTCGTTTCAGAATCTGGCGTAAAGTCGTTGGTTTTAAAGTCGTTGGTTTTAAAGTCGTTGACGTAAAAGAATCTGTTGGGTTAGGAAGCCGTGAGTCAGCCGAGCGGATGCGGACTTTTGGTGTTTCCTCAGACAGGGATAAATCCTGTAAGGACTGGGCGATCGCCTCTGGATTGCGGAGCCAAAGATCCTGTTGAGGAAAGGGAATGGTAACTTGATGAATTTCAAAATAATATTCAATCATGTAGCGTAAATCACTGAGAATATCTGGATAAATCCCCATCTTTTCTTTGGGAATCCAAAATCGCAATTCAAACGTGACCGCGTGATCGCCAAAGTCCATGAGTAGCACCTTAGCAACGGGTTCCTTTAACACATAACATTGATGATAGGCCACAAACAGCAGAATTTCCGTCACCAAAACGGGATCGGTTCCATAGGCCACTCCTACCGATAAAGACAATCTCACTGCTTCCGTTTCGTAATAGTAATTCACCACCTGATTTTCAATAATCATACTGTTGGGCATAATGACTGAAGAGCCATCCACTTGGCGCAAAATAAGGGTTCTAGGAGAAATTTCTCGCACATAACCCTCATAATTGCCAAATTTAATAAAGTCGCCAATTTTAATCTTTTGTTCAATTAAAATACTCAAGCCACTGGCCAAATTACGGGTTAAATCTTGCAGTCCTAAGCCAATCCCAATCCCTAAAGCTCCCCCGATCACGGCTAGGGAGGAAAGGTTAAAACCAATGGATTGTAAAATAATAATTAAAACAAAAGTTCCGGTCGTATAGCTAATTAAATTAGCCAGAAGATTCCGAATACTTTTTTCGATTTTTAGCTGATGGAAGAAATATCGCTTTAAGGCATGATTAAAGTAATAGGTTAAGGCACAAATTAACGCAAAGTAAATGATGGCTAAAACAATCGTCAATACCGAAAAACGGCTTTGCCCAAAACGCAGGGTTAAGGACTGAAGAAAGTCAGTCAAATCAATAAAAAACTTTTGTAGATTAGCCATGGTTCTGCGGTAATTCTGAGCTTGATTAGGGATTTCGCCCTGAGTCTTACTGTAAAGCAGGCTACTTACCAATACTTAAAATAGTTACAAAATAGTAGAAGCACTACGGGTTGCTTGCCGACCATAGAGAATTGCCCCGAAGCCCGTGACATACATCAGCAAACTATAAACCGCCGCCGGTACAGCCATGTCTAGGTTATTGAGCAAACCGGCGGTGATGGCCAAAGCGAGTGTTCCATTTTGAAGGCCAACTTCAATGGCAATGCAAATCTGTTGAGCCAAGGGCAGTTGAAATAGTTTGGCCACCCCAAATCCGGCGAGCGTGGACAGGACATTGAGCAGGACAACCCCAATGCCCACTTGCACCAAGAATCCGGGGAGTTTACTGCCTTCCTTGAGCAATAACAACCCAATTAATAGGGCTAATAACCCGGTCGCCAGACGACTCATGTGTTTTTCTAGGCGACGGGCTGTGTCCGGAAACTGAGACCGAATCACCATGCCGATCGCCGTCGGTAACAGTGTAATCAGGAAGATTTGCACCATGGTCGAACCAATGGGCAGGGAAAGGGCCGCACTTTTTCCCAGGAAATACTGGAGAGCCAAATTGGTAAACAAAGGAATCGTGAAAACGGTGATAATACTACTGATTGCCGTTAAAGTGACAGATAGCGCAACATCACCTTTGGCCAAATAGGTAACGATATTTGAGGACGGCCCACCGGGACAAACCGCGATCACTATCAGACCGACGGCAATTTCGGGTGCCATGGGAACCATCAGGGTGATCAAAGTGCCAATGAGGGGCAATAGTAATAACTGACACACTGACCCCACTGCAACGGCCTTCGGGTAGCGAGTGATTCGCTTAAAGTCTTCGGGAATCAAACTGAGTCCCATCCCCAGCATGACAATGGCTAGAGCCAGGGGGAGTAAAACAGAGGTGAATAGATTGCTCTGCATAGATGGTAGAGATTGACGATAGACGATGGAACGGAGGTCTCTCGGCCCTCAATCCCCTCAATTTAGCATGGAGTTTAGTCCCTTCCTAAGAACCTGTGTTCGGGGTGATAGGCTATCTCTTGGGCGATCGCCGGACCGGCAAGAAGTCCTAGGGCAGAAAAGTTAAAGAGTTGTTACAACTTGATGCCAAAAATGCCCCTCCTATTGCAAAGTAATGTAAAACCCCCTCTATTAAGGAGTTATTATGCCTTTATCTGATACCCAAGTTTTAGTGGCTTTAGTGATTGCTCTGTTACCGGCTGTTCTGGCTTTTCGGTTATCAACGGAACTTTATAAGTAAGTTGCCGTCTTTTCCCGGATAGCTAATGGGCCTAGGGCGTATCCTACGTGCCTGGGCTTGTCCCCTATTCTCGACTTCTTAGCTCCTCCATGACAGCCCATTCCGTTCCCGCCCCCCGTCCGCATCGTCGTCGCCGTTCCCGTCCCCAAACCCCCTTAAGTCCCGATCAACGGTGGTTAGTGGTGGAGATTTGTTTGAAATTAGGCTTAAACGGTGTTCTTGTGTTAGGGGCGATCGCCGCCCTGGTCAAGCTCATTCCTTTCCAACAAGTGCAACAGGCCAAGCTCCACGAAGTGCAAATGCAGGTACAGGAAACGGAGCAACGGGTAGCCGAGTTACGGGGTCAGTTTCAACGCAGTTTTGATCCCCGGCAGGCCAAAAAAATTATGGTGGAGCAAACTCCCCGTATCTCCCCCAATCAACGTCGCATTATTTTTGTCAATTCCTCTCAAACCTCCGCCGTTAGCGGGAAATCGGAATAAAATCAAAGCCAAAACCTGATCGCTTTCCCGGAACCACCTCCACTAACTGAACCGGTTGATTGCGATCGCCGGAGGGTAAAAAGCGAATCGCCCCGGTGGCCCCGGCGGCGGTAAAACTGGGATCACTAAGGGCCGCTTGAATGCCTTGACGCGAAGGATTTTGTTGCAGGGCTTTAATGAGGGATTGGGTGGCATCGTAGGCCATCGCCGTCCGCCAATTCACGTTATTGGTGCGCCATAATTTGCCTGCCTGTTGCAGAAAAGGACTGTTTTGATGGGCCAAAGCGTGCCAGGGAATTGCCACCACCATCCCCACCGCATTTTGACCCCCGACCTGCAAAATTTCCGGTTTGTAGGCACTATCGCCACCGAGGAGGGGTAATTTGCCCTGATTCGCCTGGATCACCAGTAGGGCTTTATCCAACACGGCGGTATTCATGGCCAACAGTAGAGCCTGGGCCTCCTGGGCTTGCGCTTGTTTGACGGCTTCCACCGGGTTAAAACCAGGGGCAGAAAAATCAAATTCGGCAACGACTTCGCCCCCATTTCCTAACACGGCGGTGGTAAAAACATTTTTTAAAGATTTACTGTAATTACTTTCTGAGTTATAAAAAACAGCAACTTTGGTTTTTTTCAAGGTTTTTAACAGATAATCCGCTAAAGCATTGCCGGCAAACAGATCACTGGGAACTGTGCGAAAAATATAGTCCCCTAATTCAGATAATTCTACGGTGGTACTGGTGGGGGAAATCATCGGTAAACCCTGGGGTTGATAAACATTTTGGGCCGCGGTGAGGGTGGTATTACTGCCAAAATGCCCAATGACCGCCAGAATTTCTGGTTTTTTCACCCATTCTTGAGCTAACTGTTGCGCGATAGTCGTATCATCTTTGTCGTCGGCAATGAGAATTTTGAGGGGTACGCCATTGATCCCGCCCTGGGTATTAACCGCCGTCTGGGCTTGAGCCACTCCCCGCAAGAGTTCCTGGGACGCATTAATATCTTTGCCGATGGGTACGGAAGCCACAAAGGCCACTGATTGATCCCCAATTTTGGCATTGTTTAAATAGATGACGGTTTCGGGATCATTGGGAGTTAGTTTGAGGGACTGTTCAAGGGCGGCGATCGCCTGGGGAAAATCTCCCTGGGCAAAGGCAGTGATCCCGGCGGTTTTAGCGGGATTCGTCAC
>JAYKIP010000248.1:0-8542 GCA_035286205.1 Merismopediaceae cyanobacterium | reverse complement strand
GCGATCGCCTCTCATTCAAAGCCCAGACCTCTTAGCGATCGCCTTCTGCTCAAGAATCTTGTTAAACAGTTTCCCTAGTGGCAAATTATCCTGCAAAATGCGTTGGTAATTTTCCCGATAGGGTTGGCCTACCACTAACGTCATCAAGGGGGGTTATTTACCGGAGCACTAGGGCTATACCCTACCGCAACCGACGACTCCAGGAAGAGACCATATCTGATGGCGCAAAAAAGAAAACCCAGGCGATCGCCGAGGTAAGCGGGATTGTTCGGTACAATAAAAGATCCTATCCCCTGCGGTCTTAACTGGTATGTCTGACGCAATCAATCCTGTTTCTTTGGATACGCCTTCCCCAGCCCCCTCCGAATCTCCCCTTCTTGATCCCCAAGCTCAAATGAGCCAGTTAATGGAGCAAGTGACCGCCCTGAGCCAACGGGTGAGCAGTTTAGAGGAAAAATTATTACTGATTCCGGATATTGAACGCTATAGTCGGTTGCAACACTTCTTACAAGCGGGTCAATTCAAAGAAGCCGATGCCGAAACCACCCAGGTCATTCTGGAAACCGTCGGGATGAAGCGGGACGATCTAGCCCCAGAAGTGATGCTGAAATTTCCCTGTACTGTGCTATTTGTGATTGATCGACTGTGGCGTACCTATAGTCAAGACCGTTTTGGATTTAGTATTCAATTGGAACTGTATCAACAGGGCGGCGGTAGTCTGGAGACCTTACAAACCCAGGAACGGAAGGTAATGGGCAATTTTGCGAAGGCCGTTGGTTGGTTAGTAGATGGCGAATTGCAGTTTCCGATTTATGACCAGTGGGATTTTTCCCTCAAGGCTCCTCGTGGTTGTTTTCCCGCTATTTGGTGGCGATCGCCCTACGGCTTAAAAATGGTGACGTTCTTCTTTATGCGCTTACTGGAGTGCAAAATTTAACGCCTGATGACCAGTGGGATAGGCATCTTGCCTGTCCAGAGTTGATGATAGGTATCTTGCCTGTTCAGGCTTAGCAGAAGTCTAGGGGCCAGGGCCTCCGAAGAAAGCCCTCCCAACCCCTATTTACCCATTCCTAACTGTTGGGCCTTTTGATAAACTTTCCCCTCAGTCAACAGAGACGGTGCGATCACCACCTCCACCTGTTGCATCTCCTTCAGGTTTTTGGCTCCCAGGGTACTCATACTGGTTTTTAAGGCTCCCAATAAATTATGGGTTCCGTCATCCAGTTTGGCGGGCCCCGTCAAAATTTCCCGAATGGTTCCCGTTGTTCCCACATTAATGCGGGTTCCCCTGGGTAAAACCGGGCTAGGAGTAGCCATCCCCCAGTGAAATCCTCGACCCGGAGCCTCCTTTGAACGGGCGATCGGCGAACCAATCATCACCGCATCCGCACCACAGGCAATACATTTACAAATATCCCCGCCGGTAATAATGCCTCCATCCGCAATGACCGGCACATAGCGTCCCGTTTCGGCATAGTAATCATCCCTGGCGGCCGCACAATCTGCAACGGCTGTCGCCTGGGGAACGCCAACACCCAGGACTCCCCGTGAAGTACAAGCCGCCCCCGGCCCAATGCCCACTAACACCGCCGCCGCTCCTGTCTTCATTAAATTTAAAGCGACTTCGTAGGTGACACAATTACCTAACACCACCGGCATCGGCATATCCTGACAGAACTGACCCAGATTTAAAAAAGGCTGGGATGGAGGCGAAAGATGATCCGTTGAAACCACCGTTGCCTGAATAAAAAGGAGATCCGCTTTTGCCTCCGCTACGACTGGGCCAAATTTAGCCGCTCCCGCCGGGGTCAAACTCACCGCCGCAATGCCCCCCTGGTCTTTAATTTCCTGAATACGTTGTTGAATTAAGTCCGCTTTAATCGGTTCGGCGTAGAGTTCCTGCATTAAGCCCACAAACTCGGATTTGCCCACCGAAGCAATGCGATCCAGAATCGGATTAGGATCGGCATAGCGGGTTTGAATCCCTTCCAAATTCAGTACCCCTAGGGCCCCCAAGTCAGAGAGTAGGGTCGCCATGCGGGTATCCACCACACCATCCATGGCACTGGCAATAATGGGAATCGTTCGTTCAATGCCCCCGATCGCCCAGGTGGTATCCGCTAGGCTCGGATCTAAGGTTCGTCCCCCAGGGGCCAGGGCAATTTCGTCAATCCCGTAGGCTCGACGGGCAGTTTTCCCCCGTCCAATGGTAATGTTCACGGCTCAGTTCCCAAAGCTAAAAGGCATACCCCATAATATCCTATCGGTCAGATCGGTACAATCAGCAGAAGGTGTCTGAGATAACTCTAATATAATGGAGTTCCGGCGAGTGGCAACCGCTCACCATTCCCCCTAAGCATAAAACCTCCTGAAGGTAGGCGATCGCCTCTGGGGTGATCCGTTCCCCTGGAATTAACACGGGAATACCGGGGGGATAGGGACAAATGAGTTCGGCACTCAGGCGATCAATGGCGGCAGAAGCAGAGACGATTTCCGTTGGCGCAAAAAAAGCTTGGCGGGGAGTTAACACCCTAGGGGCCGGAGGTAAGGCGATCGGCAAAGAGTCAGGAATTTTGGAGGGAAGAACCGGCGGGGCAAGGTGCGTTAACGCCTGAATTAAACGTTCAATATCTTCCTCGGTATTACCAAAAGTAAGAATAAAACTCAGTTGTCGCAGGGTCGGGAGTTCCGCCGTAATGCCAAACTGTTCCCGCAACTGGTCATCAAGACTAAACCCTGTCATACCCCACTGACTGACATCTAAGGTCAAACGAGTCCTATCGAGGAACTGAAAACCCGGTGGGGCTGTCGCCGGGAGGGTAAGGATTGTTAATCCCTCTAAGGAAGCTAACTGGGCCTGGGCCAGATGCGCTAAATCCAAGGTTTGATGCCAGAGCGTGTGTCCCTGGGTCGCCATTTGGTGTCGGGCCGCATCTAAGGAAGCCAATAGTAAATAGTTGGGACTGGTGGATTGGACTAACTGGAGGGCGCGACTTATCCGATCCCCAGATACCCGATCGCCCCGACAATGTAACATCGAAGCCTGGGTAAAGGCTCCTAAGGTTTTATGGGTAGATTGAATCACCACATCAGCCCCACAGGCCAGGGCCGCCGGGGGAAATTCTGGATGAAACGCAAAATGACTGCCATGGGCTTCATCCACAATCACCGGTATTTGATAACTTTGGGCGATCGCCATTAAAGTCGCTAAATCCCCACAGACCCCGTGATAGGTCGGATGTAACAACAAAACCGCTTTAGCATCGGGATGCTGTGCCAAGGTATGCCGGAGAACTTCAGGGGTTACACTCCAGGCTAAATCCCACAGGGGATCGTGTTGCGGCTCCATAAAAATAGGAATGGCTCCCGATTGAATCACCGCCGCGATCGCCGATTGATGACTATTCCGGGGCAGGACTAACTTATCACCATCACCACAGGTCGCCAACACCGCCGCCACAATGCCACAGGTCGAACCATTCACCAAAAACCAAGTCTGATCCGCACCCCACAACTCCGCCGCCAGCGCTTGAGCGTCCTGGATCACTCCCTGGGGCGCAAATAAATTATCTAATTCCGGTAATTCTGGCAAATCTCCCTGAAAAACCGTCTTTCCCAGCCAATGCCGTAACAAGTCGGGACTCCCCTGACCCCGTTTATGACCTGGCGTATGAAAAGGAATCTCCCGTTGCTGGCTTAAGGCTTGTAACGCAGTGACCAGGGGAGTTTGAGCAGAGGCAGTCATAAAAGCCTATCGAAACAATCGTCAAATCTTTAAAACACAGACTTGCTAATTTTGCAAATACTTGTTACAATCCTTAACATAAACCTCGCAAACCGCAATAATTCTTCATCTAACCCTATGAACAACGAAACTAACGGCAAATTCGGCTTCACCACCTTCGCAGAAAACTGGAATGGTCGTTTGGCGATGATCGGCTTCTCTGCCGCTCTGATTCTGGAACTGGTTTCTGGACAAGGTGTACTTCACTTTTTCGGTATTCTCTAAATTTTTTTCAGGTTTGTAACCTCCGTCAATCTCAAAATCAAGCTGGGTTGCTATCAGTAGTAGCCCAGTTTTTTAGTGGGTTTTCCCCTGAGTTGACGCGACTCCCAGACAATCCCTAGAATTTAAACAGTTTTTCGGGGTATCCAATGGATAGATAACGATGGGAGTGATCGCAGTCTTATTTTTGTTAGTTTCAGGCGTAATTTTTTTATTACAAAATCGTGACCCCATTACCCTGTTCATTTTAGGGAATAGTAGTCAAACAGCGTTGTTTTCCCTCACCCTTCCCCTGGGTCTTTGGGTGATTCTCTTCATTGGGTTGGGGATTTTGACCAGTTTGCTCCTCCAGGTTCTCCAATCTTTGGGAACGCCAAAAGTCTCTGTCTCTCCCCGTCCTCCGGCGCGTCCCCGGCCCCCTCAACCCGCCCCCCGGCGATCGCCGCCATCGCCTTCTAGGGAAAAATGGGAGTGGGAAAATCCGGTCCCGGAAGCCGATAATTGGGAAGACCCAGAACCCTTTATTGACCGTTCCCCGGATCGCCCCAAAGCTCCCCCCGAAGACCGGCCAGTGGTCAATTTACCCCGACGGGATGCGCCTACCCCAGAACCGCCCTTATCTCCGCCGGTGGATATTCCTCCTGCTTCCGTCAAGGCCGAAGACCTCAAACAATTTGAAGTCAACCAATCTCCCCAACAGAGCAATCGAGAGGGAACCCTGTATTCCTATACTTACCGGGAACCCCGCCGGACGAAAACCCAAACGGATTCAACCTCTGAGATTCCATCATCTCCGGCTCCTGCTAAACCGGTTTATGATGCCGATTATCGCGTGATTAATCCTGCTTCACGTTCTCCCGATGCCACCACCTGGGAGGAGGATGAGGACTGGGTTTAAGTCTGCTCTTAAGTCTGCGTTGAATCCCTATTTGCCTTCTAGCGCAGTAGCCCCATCCGCTCGGCCCCCTAACGCCATCTGAAAAAGTCTTGAAACCCAAGAAACTTGAGTCAGTCAAAGGGTCTAATCCCTCGGAGCCTTTCTCCCCGAAAAATAACATTCTTAACCAGAATCCGTCAAAATACCTAAAGAATCCCCTAGGTCAGCCTTGATCCCCTTTGTTAAGATTAGTAACAAAAACCCCTAGACAGATCAAGTTCAGGCTATATTAATAGATGAAGCTAATAACTTCCCTGGCAGAGAAACTTGCAAGGTGTGTAGTAAGAAAAGGAGAAGACCCTGACTAAGTTCCCATCTGTCTCGTTAACCGACCATAGCAGTAGCCAAGTTAGATACTCATATTTTCTCTAGTTGTCTGGGGGAGCCATGCCGTTGAGCCTTGTCTGGTTCAGGGTAGCTCTAGGAAAGATCGCTGAGGTGAGGAGATTCCTGAGTTGTCACGGGTTGCTGCTATTGTCATAGGTAGCTAAATTTTTTCGGGTGAAGATTCCCCATTTTTGATGCGGACGAAGAGACTCGAACTCTTACGCCAAAGACACTAGAACCTAAATCTAGCGCGTCTACCAATTCCGCCACGTCCGCTTGTGTTTCGAGTATATCACAACCGCGAACTTCTGGAAGATGGGCCGTGAAGGCCAACACACGCTCAGGCGATCGCCGGTAAGCAAGAAATTCTATCCTCAAAGCGAATAAAAGCTGTCTTAATCCGCTATAATCAGAGTTTTGGGATTATTACTTTACAGGGAGGAAAAACCTGATATGTCTCGTTACAGAGGGCCTCGTTTGCGTGTTGTTCGACGTTTAGGAGAGTTACCGGGGTTAACTCGCAAGTCTCCTCGCCGAGCCTATGCGCCGGGCCAACACGGTCAAAATCGCAAAAAGCGTTCTGAATATGCGATTCGTCTCGAAGAAAAACAAAAATTGCGCCTTAACTACGGGGTGACGGAAAAACAGTTAGTCCGTTATGTGAAAAAAGCCCGTCGGGCCACCGGTTCCACTGGGCAAAGTCTCCTACAACTGTTGGAAATGCGTCTGGATAATACCGTTTTCCGTTTGGGGATGGCCGGCACGATTCCCGGCGCTCGTCAGTTGGTCAACCATGGCCACATTATGGTGAATGGCAAGGTGGTAGATATTCCTAGCTATCAATGTCGTCCTGGGGATGTGGTCAGTGTCCGCGATCGCGATCGCTCTCGTCAACTGGTGCAAGCCAATATGGAATATCCCGGTTTAGCGAACTTACCCACCCATCTGGAATTTGATAAAAATACCCTGGTCGGTAAAGTGAACGGCGTAATTGAACGGGAATGGATCGCTTTGCAAATTAATGAACTGTTGGTGGTTGAGTACTACTCTCGTAAAGCCTAGAAGCCCAGGCTCTTTGGGATATACCGTCAACTTCTTATTCCCAATCCTGCTTCTTGCTTAGGGTTTAGTCGGTTTCCTCCCCCGCTAACCCTCCACCCCTTCATTGTTATTGACTTGCTTGCAGTGTTTATGAACTTGGTTAGGGATGGTTTACCGGCGACGATTAAACTGTTGAAAAGCCCGACACAAACGGCTTGGTTAGAACAGGCCCTGGCGAATTTAGATATTATTTTGTTGGATCATTCCCATTGTGAGCGGAAGGCCGCCGGGGTTGCTTTAAATTTTTTGTTTCGTTATCCTTCTTCGACCCAATTAGTTCGACAATTAACGGCGATCGCCCGCGAAGAGTTAGAGCATTTTGAACAAGTGAATCAATGGTTAGCAAGACGGGGCATTCCTCTCCAAAATTTAACGCCACCGCCCTATGCGGCCCATTTAAAGCAACAGGTACGTCGTCAGGAACCGGAACATTTGTTAGATGCTCTGTTAGTTGCCGCTTTGATTGAAGCTCGTTCCCATGAACGGTTGGGGCTACTAGGAACCCATTGTCCTGATCCTGCCCTGGCCCAGTTTTATCGGGGGTTAATGGCCTCCGAAGCGCGACATTATGGGGTGTATTGGGTGTTAGCAACTACCTATTTTGAGAAGGATTTAGTCCAAGAACGGTTAGAAACCCTGGCGATCGCCGAAAGTGAAATTTTAGCGGATTTACATCCCCACCCCCGCATTCACAGCTAAACTGCCCCCCATCCCCCAAGTTTGGGGGAGAAAATAATCAACCTTAAGCATCATTTTCAATCCAACTGGCCCGCCAAGCCGCTTCCGCCTCAGCACGCAATAAACTTTGTTTGAGAGAACGGTAATGTTTGCATAACTTGTCCATCTGTTCATCCAATTGTTTCAACTGCTGGCGCGAATAATTTAATTGGGGATCGGCAAATTCAATTTCCGAGAGACGTAAATGAACCGCTACAATTTTCATGACCTGGGATTGTTCTGTTTCCTCTTCATTATCTTCCCCGGCCTCGTTCTCCTCTTCACTTTCTGAAGAAGGGCGTTCCTGTCGGGCTTCTACCATCAAATTTAAAATATTGGGCATTCCACTACGACCGATATTAATACCGTTATCTTCCGCCCGCAGAGCCATTTCTAAAATTTTAGTCGGTAAATTGGGATTAATCACCCCGATCGCCTGAAGGGACGCATTACAATCCTGGGAAAGGGTATCTAACATAAATTGAATACCCTGCTCCACAATATGACACCATTGCCTTAAATCCTCTGGGTTATTAACCGTAAAAGTCGTAATTTTTTTGGGTAATAATTCTTCTAAGGACAGTAAAAGATTGGCTTTAATTTCTTGCAGATCTATGGGGGAATCAGCCTCTTCCAGTAATTGACTGACCAGTTTCCCCACCTCCGTTGGTAATCTCATGGTTTCTTCATTTTCTGCCAGGGCTTCATCGCTATTTTCCGGGATGGACTCAACCTGATTTTCTAGGTTTTCTCCCTCAGCTTCGGGGTAGGCGGCCGGGGATTCCATCTCCATCTCTGCTTGGGGGTCGGGATACTCCTGGGGAATAGGGTTAAGCTGGATGCCCTTGGTGGCTAAAATTGCTTTTAATTTAGGCTGAAAGGATTTAATGGTACGTTGTAGGCGTGATAAAAATTTTTGACGCTGGTTAAATTTGAGGGACAGGAAAACATCGGGATACAGTTGGGTCACAATATGATGAACGGCTTGGGTTAACTGGGTGGCCACCGCTTTTTCTAATTGTTCCAGGTAGGTTTGATAGCGTTGATTAATCTCCGCAAAGGATTCTGTGCTTTTCGTTTCTAATTGGGTTATTTTTTCTCGAAGGTTAGCTATTGTTCGCATTTTTGTCTAAGCAAGGGAGGATAACAAGCAGAGGGGGAGTCTGTCACTTTGGCTATTTATTGGCTATTTAGACGAATCTAGACGGGCAGGATGCCCATCCCACAGATAGTCTTCCATTTTACAGGGCTGGCCGGAACAATGCTCTGACGTAGAAGGGAATCAGGAGGGGAAAAGTCACGAAGGCTCCCAATACAAAGCAGTCAATCTGCTACATAAAACTGACACAAAGCGATAAATTACGTCACTTTGAAGTTTACTTCCTGCTTCATCCAGAACCGTCGGCGGCACTCTGTCCACAGGCTGACACGGTATAGCCTACCGCCTGACTCTC
>JAYKIP010000247.1:0-12286 GCA_035286205.1 Merismopediaceae cyanobacterium | reverse complement strand
TTCCGGTCGGGAATTTGACCCAAAATTGTCAGGGCATGGGCTTCTTCTACATGAAGCATCGAATCGGCAATCAAAATCGTTCCCACTAAGGGTTTTTCATCGGTCATAAATGGCTCAAAGCGGGGCAATTCCGATAACGCACAATCCATCTTAAAAATTGCTTCATTGTTATTCACTAATCGCCTTTCTACCCTTTCCCGTAAATTCGGAGCGACTTCGGCGATCGCCCCCGGTTCAATCAGTTGGAGAAATAAGCGTCGTGCATCAATATTAGAAATCACTCCTTTTTTAGCTCGATAAACTTGACCGCCCTGCACTTCAACGGCCACTGCTTTTTGATTTTCGATATGGACTGTTTTGACCGTTTGCTCGGTGAGAATTTTACCGCCCTTCTCTTTTACCAATTTCACCAACGCCTCGGTTAACGCCCCTGTGCCTCCCCTAGGCCGTGCCATGCCCGGCTCATGACGCATCGCCATCATCATCATGCCCGCCGTAATCCCCTTTTGCGAGGGAGGAGCCCCAATTTCCGCCGCTAATCGGGCCAAAGGAGCCTTAACAATTTCACTATCAAACCATTCGTTTAATAACTCTTCGGGAGACGTGATCATTGTGCGAATAAAATCCAACGCCTTATTTTTTGACCCGGCGATCGCCACCACCTTGGCTAAACGTTGAGGAAAATAGGCTTGCAGAATCTCTAAAATTGCCTGGGGCGGCACATTAAATAACGGTTGAATGGCCTGCATTAATAGCGTCCAATACTGAATAAATTCCCGATATTTTTCTGCATCACGGGGACTATAGCGAGCAATATCCGCACAGGTTTTTTCTAGGGAACGATAGGCCAAAAAATACTCACCGCCCGGATGAGGGCAAAAGACCGTTGGATCACAAAATAAATACTCTAACCCATACTTCGCCAGTTCCAATTCCTCAATCACCGGCCCTAAAAAAATAAATTCATGGTCAATGGCACAGCGATTAAAGCGAAACCCAGGGGCCGCCAGGGGCATTAATTCTTCGGTGGTGGCCGCTCCCCCCGGCACGGGTCGTTTTTCCAGTAACAACACTTGATAACCGGCCTTCAGCAGATAGGCGGCACATACCAGCCCATTATGACCCGCCCCAATGATCACCACATCGTAACTTTCCATACCACCGTTGATTAAACTTAACAAAACCAGACTTTCAGGAGAAACCGAATGTGTTTATTATAGGGTCATCGGGATCAAAACCCCGTTTTCAAGTGCATCTTTGACCCTGTATCCTATCATTCTGATTAACATTATGGCTAACTCAATTCGCGTGATTGAACCCAGAGGCGTTTTTGATAGTAATCAAGCCGAAGAATTTTATCAAGATGTGGAGCAACTTGCCAAAGGGTCGGTGGAAATGATTATCGTAGATTTTAAAGATGTCACCTTTATGGATAGTTCAGGCTTAGGTATCCTGGTAAAAACCTTAAAACTCACCCAGTCCTTCGGGGTTAAACTTTTATTATGTTCTTTTAATAACCAGGTAAAACTGTTATTTGAGTTAACCAGTATGGATCGTGTCTTTGAAATCTATGAAAGACGGGAAGAGTTAGAAGCTAAAATTGATCCCCTTTCGCCCACTGCCCCCTAATGGGTCTTAATCATTGTCTTTTACCCATGGTTTCTCCCCCTATTTATCTGGATTGTCACGCAACTACCCCCGTTGACCGGCGCGTATGGCAGGCCATGGAGCCTTATTTCTGTGAACAGTTTGGCAATGAGTCCAGCCATCACTATTACGGTTGGCAAGCCGCTACGGCTATTAAACAAGCTCGGCAACAATTAGCAGAGGCGATTCAGGCTCAACCCGAACAGTTGATTTTTACCAGTGGGGCAACGGAAGCCAATAATTTAGCCATTAAGGGAGTCGCTGAAGCCTATTTTACTAAGGGAAAACATTTGGTGACAGTGGCAACGGAACATTCGGCGGTGTTGGCTCCCTGTCGTTATTTAGAATCTTTAGGGTTTGAAGTGACCTATTTACCGGTGAATCCGGATGGTTTACTGGATTTAGAGCTTTTAGAAAATACTTTGCGACCGGATACGATTCTGGTCTCGGTGATGGCGGCTAATAATGAAATTGGGGTGCTACAACCCTTAGCTAAAATTGGCGAAATTTGTCATCGTCATCAGGTGTTATTTCATACCGATGCGGCCCAGGCGATCGCCAAAATTCCCTTAGACGTGGAGGCTATGCAGATTGACTTACTGTCTTTAACCGCCCATAAGGTTTATGGGCCCAAGGGGATCGGGGCTTTATACCGGCGACGCAAACGCCCAACGGTGCAACTGGCTCCCCAAATGCAGGGCGGCGGTCAAGAACAGGGTTTACGTTCCGGTACCTTAGCGACTCCCCTCATTGTTGGTTTTGCCGAAGCGGTACGGCTGGGATTGGCCGAAATGGCCGAAGAAGGTCAACGACAACGACACCTCCGCGATCGCCTCTGGCAGGGTTTACAGACCTTGGGAGGTGTAGTTTTAAATGGGGATTTCCACCAGCGTTTACCCAATAATTTGAATGTGTCTATTACCGGGGTCAAGGGAACCCGTTTACTCCTCGCCCTTCAACCCCACTTAGCCCTATCCTCCGGTTCCGCCTGTTCGGTTGCCACCGCTAACCCTTCCCACGTTCTCACCGCTTTGGGACGTTCCCCCGATTTAGCCAAGGCTTCCCTACGCTTTGGCCTAGGCCGGTTTACCACTATGACAGACATTGAAACGGCGATCGCCCTGATTACCCAAACCGTTCAGCAACTGCGGGAATCAACCCTCTAAGGAGAGATGCGGGTTATCATAAAAAAAAATTTGATCGTCACTGTCGCAATGTACAAAGGTTCTTCCGCTTCGCTACCCCCTTCTCCTGCCCCCAAAACGTTTTGGAGCCGATGGTTGCTGAGTTTGGCCTTGGTGCCGATGGTGTTCACGACCTCGCCGACGTTGGCCCAGGGTCAATCTACCTTTACGCCCAGTAAAAACAGCACCCTGAGCTATGGTCAGCTCATCAAAGATATTAAAAACAATCAAGTTGTCAAGGTTGAAATTGATCCGATTCTGCAAAAGGCCAAAGTCACCTTAAAAAATCAACCCAAAGACCAGCCTCCAGAGACAGTACGGTTACTGAAAAACAACACCGAGTTAATCGAGATTCTCAAGGATAGTCAGGTTAACTGGGGCATTCGTCGGACAGCCGATAATTCTGCCTTAATTGGGCTGTTGGGCCAGGTCTTGATTGTGGTGATCCTCATCGGTCTGGTGGTGATGATTATTCGCCGCACGGCCAATATTTCTGGGCAAGCCATGAGTTTTGGCAAGTCCCGCGCTCGTTTCCAAATGGAGGCGAAAACTGGAGTCGGTTTTGAAGATGTGGCCGGTATTGATGAAGCCAAAGAAGAACTGCAAGAAGTGGTCACTTTTCTTAAACAGCCGGAAAAATTTACCGCCATTGGAGCGAAAATTCCCAGGGGAGTTCTCCTGATTGGCCCGCCAGGCACCGGTAAAACCCTCTTAGCCAAGGCGATCGCCGGGGAAGCGGCTGTTCCCTTTTTCAGCATTTCCGGTTCGGAATTTGTGGAAATGTTTGTCGGGGTGGGAGCCTCACGGGTCAGGGATTTATTCAAAAAAGCCAAGGAAAATGCACCCTGTTTAGTCTTTATTGATGAAATTGATGCGGTGGGACGACAACGGGGGGTCGGTTATGGCGGCGGTAACGATGAGCGAGAACAGACTTTAAACCAATTACTGACCGAAATGGATGGTTTTGAAGGCAATTCCGGCATTATTGTCATTGCGGCCACGAACCGTCCCGATGTGTTGGATTCGGCTTTGTTGCGGCCCGGTCGGTTTGACCGTCAAGTAGTGGTGGATTATCCCGATCTCAATGGTCGTCAGAAAATTTTGGAAATTCACGCCCAGAATAAAAAGTTAGCCGATGAGGTGGAATTAGGGGCGATCGCCCGGCGTACTCCAGGCTTTACGGGGGCAGATCTAGCCAATGTCTTGAATGAAGCGGCGATTTTTACGGCCCGTCGTCGAAAAGAGGCGATCACCATGGCCGAAGTGAACGATGCCATTGACCGGGTGGTAGCGGGGATGGAGGGAACGCCCCTGGTAGATAGCAAGAGCAAACGCTTGATTGCCTACCATGAAGTGGGCCATGCCTTAATTGGGACGTTAACAGAGGGTCATGATCCGGTGGAAAAAGTTACCCTGATTCCCAGGGGTCAAGCTCGTGGCTTAACCTGGTTTACTCCCGACGAAGACCAGGGATTAATCACGCGATCGCAGTTAATCGCCCGGATTGCCGGTTTATTGGGAGGACGAGTGGCCGAGGAAGTGATCTTTGGGGAAGATGAAGTCACCACCGGGGCGGGGAATGACATTGAAAAAATCACCTATCTGGCCCGGCAAATGGTCACTAAATTGGGGATGTCGGAGTTAGGTTTAGTCGCCCTAGAAAGTGACAGCGACAATAATTACCTAGGGGGAGAATGGGGCCGTCGGGCAGAATACTCCGAAGAAATTGCCACCCAGATTGACCAGGCGATTCATCAAATTGTGGAAGTGGCCCATCACCAGGCCCGTCAACTCCTCGAAGACCATCGGGCTTTAATGGATGACCTGGTGGATTTACTGATCGATCAAGAAACCATTGAAGGGGATCAATTCCGGGAAATCGTCAACCAACAAAAACGGGAACATCAAGCCGTCACCGGAGAATTAAGTTTAGTGGGTTAACCGGTGTGATTCAGGCTCCCAATTACGATAGGCTAGGGAGAAAAGTTAAAAAACGGTATAACCAATGACGATTACTCCTGAATCGGTACAACCCCTCTTGGTCTCTGAAAGCTTTGGCGATCGCATGAAGGGACTGAACCAACTCCGACAACTCGATCCCACAATTGCCTTTCCCCTCATTAAACCCCTCTGTCAAGACCGCAGTGAACGCATTCGCTATGCCGCCATTAGTCAACTCGACCGTTTAGGGGAGGTCAAGCGTCAGGAAACCCTGGAAATTTTACGTCATGCCCTCCTGGAAGATCCCGAAACCGATGTGAAAGCGGCGGCGGCGGATGTCATCGGGGCCTTAAAGTTAACGGAAGCCTTACCCGACCTAAAAACCACCTACGAAGAAACCCAGGAATGGGTCTTACAGATGAGCATTGTGGCGACCTTGGGGAGCATGGGCGATCTCAGGGTTTTGGATATTTTGAAAATGGCCCTGGCTTCCGAAAATGGTCTCATTCAAACGGCGGCTATTAGCTCCCTGGGAGACTTAGCTGAACCAGCCGTTTTACCGTTACTATTACCCTTTGTGGAAAATCCCGATTGGCAAATTCGCTTTCGGTTGGCAATCGCCCTGAGTCATTTTGCCGATCCGGCGGCCCAACAGGCTCTACAAACCCTGGCCCAAGATACCTTTGAACAGGTAGCTGAAACCGCTAAGAGTTTCATCGCTTAAATGCTTCTGGCCCCTAACCTTGTAATTGGGCCAAAAACGGAATTAACAAGGCCACAAAATAATAGACCAGGGGAGCCGTAAATACATAACTATCAGTACGGTCTAATATCCCACCATGGCCGGGGATTAACTGCCCGGAATCCTTCACCCCCGCATCCCGTTTCATCATGGATTCCGTCAGATCCCCTAATAAACTCACCACACCAATTAACATCCCTAAAAAAGCCCCCGTGATTTCCCAGTAGGGCCATTGCAGATACCAGGCTCCCCACTCTGCCACCAAAATACTGCCCGCAATCCCCCATAATGCCCCTTCCACCGTCTTTTTCGGACTAATATTCGACAAACGGGTTCTCCCCAACCATTTCCCCATGCAGTAGGCCCCAATATCCGCCGCCCAAATACAACTAAAGGCCAAGAAAGTAATCATTAAACTGGTGGGAAACTGTTCCGGGTGTAACCAGGAGAGGGGCCAATAGCCTTTGAGGGGTAAATTGCTGGTAATCGTCCCCAGGGTCTCCGGAAAATTCGGCAAGCTCACCCGTAATCTCACCCAATAACTCGGTAAATAGCCCCCATAAAACAGTCCCAACAACGAGGTGGAAATGTCGGCAATGGTGGCCATTTTTGGCTGAAATAATAAATAAAAGCAAATCAACGCCCCGGTTAAGGGAAAGAGGGCATCGGTTAAATCCGGGGTGGCCGTCGCACTGACCAACAGCAGTAAGGATAAAACAATGGTGGTTTTGGTGGCCGGTTCAATGCCCTTGGCTCGAACTAACTGAAAGTATTCCCGTAATCCCAAATAGATGATCAGGGCGATCGCCCCGGCAAAATACCAGCCCCCCAGAATCAATAAACTGAGGGCCAGACAAATCGCAATTACAGCACTAATAATGCGAGGCCAGGGCATAGTTAACGACCGAGAAAAGTTGCCCTAATAGGCATCCTGTAATTCATAGAAATCGGGGGAAATATAATCCTTCCGCAGGGGCCAGCCAATCCAATCTTCGGGCATTAAAATGCGTTTTAAATTGGGATGGCCATCATAGACAATGCCATACATATCGTAACATTCCCGTTCCTGCCAGTCCGCCGATCGCCAAATCCAATAAACCGACGGTACACGGGGATTTTCCCTGGGTAAATAGACCTTGATCCGCACTTCCTCCGGTTGCGTCACATTATCAGCCACCTTGAGTAAATGATAAAAACTCACCAGGTCTTTACCTGGCCCATCGTCGTAGGCTCCCTGACATTGCAGATAATTAAAGCCGTAGGCATAGAGAGCCGTTGCCAAGGGTAACAGCAATTCCGCATCAACTTTAATCAGTTCGATCCCCAAATGATCGGGTTCCAAAATCTCGTGGTCAAAGCCATTACGGGTTAACCAACTAGAAGTTGGCCCCACCGGGGCGATCGCCGAGGACGAAACTTCATTTTGTTCAGGATTCATTGCAGAAGTCACGATTAAACCTTCTCCGTTTGTGCAGATTTTACAGATGACGTGGCTAGAGCCGGGGGAACCGGAACTCCCATCGCTTCCGTGAGGGCCAAGGGCGGAGCTTGACGACTCGGCATTTGCAGGTATTTGCCCGTCAAAATGGGATCAACCGCCTTTAAGTTATGGGTGGTACTGTAGTAACGGTGGGTTTGCTGATAAACCGAGGCCCGCTCTTGAATAGACTCATTAGCCACTTTTTTGCGTAACTTGACAATGGCATCAAAGATCGCCTCTGGGCGGGGAGGACAGCCGGGAATATAAACATCAACGGGAATTAACTTATCTACCCCCCGGACGGCGGTGGTCGAATCACTGCTAAACATGCCACCGGTAATCGTGCAAGCGCCCATGGCGATCACATACTTGGGTTCGGGCATTTCTTCGTAAAGACGCACCAGGGCCGGAGCCATCTTCATGGTAATTGTCCCCGCCGTAATAATCAGATCCGCTTGACGGGGGCTAGAACGCGGCACTAGACCAAACCGGTCAAAGTCAAACCGGGAACCAATCAGGGCGGCAAATTCAATAAAACAGCAAGCTGTCCCATAGAGTAGCGGCCACAAACTGGACAACTTCGCCCAATTGTAGAGATCATCCACCGTCGTCAAGATCACATTTTCTGAGAGATCCTGGGTGACCTGGGTACGGCTCATGGGGTTGAGAATTTTGGCCGTTTGGGCTTTTTCGAGGTCAGTCAGAGAGGTAGGACTAGGACTCATAGCGCAAGAATAAAGAGAAAAATAAGGAGGGAATATCCCGATCGCGTCAGGATGGCAAGAAGCAGAAAGAACCGCTATTTGGGGAAAAACGGCGTAAAAGCGTGACTAACTGTTAATTTAGCCCCTAAGACCATTCCAAAGCCCCTTTGCGCCAGGCATAGACCAGGGCAACGACCAGAATAGCAATAAAAATTAAGGCTTCCACAAAGGCCAATAATCCTAATTGGTTGAAAGCCACGGCCCAGGGATACAGAAACACGGTTTCTACATCAAAGACCACAAATACTAAAGCAAACATATAATAGCGAATATTAAATTGAATCCAGGCACCGCCAATGGGTTCCATGCCCGATTCGTAGGTGGTTCGCCGTTCCGGGCCGCCCCCCGTGGGACGCAGAAGCTTAGAAGCCGTTAGGGCCAAAATCGGCACTAAACTGCACACAAAGAAGAAACCGAGTAGATATTCGTAACCGTTGAGGACAAACACGAGTAAGTTTTAACTCCCTTGCTGATAACGGAGGCCAATCCAGGGGATGGCAAGAAATTGCCTTTTATTATAGGGGGTTTTACCCGTCAGGTTAACTCGGCTTGAACCATTGCCCCAATTTATTGATCACCCAACTCAGTAATGCTCCAAGAATCAAAATGGCGATCGCGGGATTAAACACAGGGAGCCACAGTTTTTGCCAAAGCGAGTAGCCCAGATTTAGCCCGGCGGATTCCCCCACAACGGCGATCGCAAACCAGAGAAAACCGAGAATAACGACAAAGACATCTACCACCAACAGACGGTTTAACCAGAGGACAAATTGTTCTTTTGGGTCTTTCATTACCTTAAAAATCAATGAAGCAGGTGCATTAAAAACAGTTTAGTCTCTAGGGTTAACCAGAAATTCATCACGGGCAATTAATCGGCGATCGCCCCATCTCCCAGCCCGGCCTGTTGCAACAAAGCCCGTAAGCGGGCCACCTCTAATTCGGCTAAAGTAGCCCGTTGTCGTTCTTCATCGGCTATTGCTTCAGCTAAAGTAGCCCGTTGTTGTTCCTGTTCCAGACGTTGCGAGAGTTCCTGCATGGTCAAAAAACGCTGGCCTGAGGGGTCATAAATTTCTAGCTGGGTGGGGGTTAAGACAAAACGAATTTGTAAACGCGGGCTTACCCAAGCGCTGGCCATCTCAATCACGGCTAACCGGTCGTTAACCCGTTGATAACCGGTGAAATCTAGGCGGTCAGGGTCATAAATATAGTATTCTTCTACGCCATAGCGTTCATAAAAGGCTAACTTTTTGGCCATTTCCTTTAAGGTATTACCGGGGGACAAAACCTCAAAGACCACCTGGGGCGCGATATTTGCTTCTTGCCATTGACGATAGGAGCCGCGCACTGCGTAGCAGATCCCTGCGGGATCGCCGGGAGGACGACCAAAGACGACCATGGCATCGGGGGCAACTCGAATTTCTGGATGACCTTCGACGGGATACCATAATAAGTCTCCGGCCACAAAGACATCAGAACGGTGTTGAAACAAACATTCCAGATTTTCCTTGATCAGCACAATCCAGCGAAATTGAAGGGTATTGTCTGCCCTGGGTTGGCCATCACTATCGGGATAAAGGATGACTCGATCTTGGGCAAGGGTCATCGTTGAGACTCCAGAGACGGAATTATTCTCTAGTTTATCAAAGTCTTTTTCCGATGCCGTGATCCGTTCCCCGCGCGATCGCCCCCTGAAACTCAGCTTATGCCCTGATGCTTTCTCGGCAACCTTAGAGCAAATCTTGATAACGATCCTTCAAACGACGGAAACGGTCAGAGTAACTTTGTAGTAGTTCTAACGCAAACATGGGGGTTTGTTGCACCGCAAACATGAAACGCTCTCGATTCATTTCCACTAACACACAATCAGTTTTGGCGATCGCGGTGGAGGCGCGGAGATGATCTTGATGGAGGAGGGCTCCTTCCCCAAAGACATCCCCAACCAAGAGGGTTTCGACTAACTTACCCTTCATGGTCATTTCCACCGTACCGGAGAGTAAACCGTACATCACCAGGGCCGTTTCCCCTTCTTTAAAAATGATGGTACCGGCAGTGACGGTCAGTTCAGGGTGATTTTTGAAGATAGTTAAGGTATCAATGGGCTTGAGCATAGGAAAGGGTTAGGTTACTTTTTTCTTACTTTAAAACTCTTTGGCCCTGGGGAGGCCATCTCCCAACCCATAAGTTAAATGAACTTGAAGATTTAGCTGATCCCCAAAAAAGAAGGGCTAAACTAGGGGCAACGCTATCATTCATCCGGAGGTCAATATGCAAGTTACCCGCAATAATCAACCCCTTACCCCTGAAGAACAGGAGGAGTTAGGACGGCTAAAAGTGATGGTGGAAAAGGCGATCGCCGATGGCATTCTCTCCAAAACGGAAGAAGATATGATTCGGTCGGCAGTGTTGTCTCACCATGGCACTCATGAACTTTATTATCAAGAATTACAAATGTGTCGTGAGTTAATTACCGAAAAGGTCAATCAAGGGTTATTGGTGGCCGAAACCTATGATTCACTCTAAGCCCCGTCACCCTAGACACCGGACAATACCGGAACAATCTATTTCCTGACGGAGAGTAAGAATCGTTTTCTGGGTATGGGGATCTCGCCAGGTGGGAGCAATTTCGGCCAGGGGAACCAACACAAAGGCTCTTTCTCGAAAACGGGGATGGGGAACGGTTAAATCGGGACGGGTAATTTTTTCCTGGTCATAGAGCAAGAGGTCTAAATCCAAAGTCCTGGGCCCCCAACGTTCTCCCTCCTCTTTTAACGCTGACCTGGGGCGATCGCGCCCAAATTGTTGTTCCACTGTTAACAGTTGGGCCAGTAAAGCTTGGGCCGATAAACTGGTGGTTAATACCGCGCATCCGTTGAGATAGTTGGGTTGGGGCGGGCCGACCGGTAAGGTCTCATACCAACAAGACCGGGCAACGAGGGAAATCCTCGCCGTTTTGGATAATTTTTGCAAAGCCGTTTCTAAAATTTCCTGGGAGTTGCCTAGGTTACTACCCAGGGCGATCGCGGCTTGATGGGGGGAAATGGCCATGGAACTACCTTAGACTGAGCGGGGAGGGTCAAAAAATCGTATAATCCCTAGACTAACAGCGTCACTCAGTAAATTATTATGTCCATCAAACATCCTGTCATTGCCGTTACGGGTTCCTCTGGGGCGGGTACCAGTACCGTAAAACGTTCCTTTGAACATATCTTCATTCGGGAAGGGATTAAACCCGTTGTGATCGAAGGCGATAGCTACCACAAGTATAATCGCCTAGAAATGCGCGAAGCAATGCAGAAAGCTTCTGCCGAAGGAAAAAGCCTCAGTCATTTTGGCCCTGACGCAAATATTTTAGATAAATTAGAACTGTTATTCAAAGAATACGGTGAAGCGGGAACGGGTCAAAAACGTTATTATCTGCACAGTCCCGAAGAAGCGAATCATCACAATACGCGGTTAGGAACCAACTGCCAAGCGGGAGAATTTACCCCCTGGGAAAATATTGAAACCGGGACAGATATGCTGTTCTATGAAGGTCTCCATGGCGGTTTTCAAAGCAAAGATAAATCGGTGGACGCGGCTCAATATGTAGATTTATTGGTGGGAGTGGTTCCCATTGTGAACCTAGAGTGGATTCAAAAGATTGCGCGGGATAATGCGGAACGGGGTTACAGTGCGGAAGCTATTGTGGATACCATTCTGCGTCGGATGCCCGATTATGTGAATCATATTACGCCCCAATTTTCGCGGACACATATTAATTTCCAACGAGTGCCAACGGTAGATACTTCCAATCCTTTTATTTGTCGGGATATTCCCTTACCGGATGAAAGTTTTGTAATTGTGCATACTAATCGTTGTTTCCGGGAAAAATACAGTATTGATTTCCCTTATTTACTGAGTATGATCCAAGGTTCGTTTATGTCTCGTCATACGACGTTGGTAGTGCCTGGAGGGAAAATGGGTTTTGTAATGGAGATTATTTTAGCTCCGTTAATTGATGAAATGATTACTAATTCCCGCAAGCTCAAGTAAGCTTAGAATAATCTTATCTGGTAAGATAAAATCCCTTGGTCAAATTTTTCTGAACTTTGGCTAGGGGTTTAATTTTTCTGACTAATTTATCTTTTTTATTTGACGGTGCTTTTGGATTCTTGAGTTTGGATTATACTGAAGGAAGAGATTAATTTGCAACTGGAGAGTTTTTCAATGATTACTTTAATGGATGTGCTAGATGCAGTAGAACAGTTAACGGACGAGGATCAAAAAACGTTAGCGGATATTATTCGTCAACGCCAAATTGAGCGGCGACGGGATGAAATTGCGAGAGATGCTCAGGAGGCAATGGCAGAGTATCGGGCGGGGAATTTGAAACCGATGTCGGCGGAAGAGGCGATCGCGGAATTAAATCGTTATCTGGAAAGCGAAACATTATGATGGTTCCAATAGGCTCATAACCTTGAATTTTTTTCGATTGATTGCGTATAATCAAGATATTAAATTCAGATTTGTCAGATTCTCGCGTGGTTGA
>JAYKIP010000246.1:0-8908 GCA_035286205.1 Merismopediaceae cyanobacterium | reverse complement strand
TCAGTCTCAACGATGGCGAAGATCCCCACTTTCGTAAAGCCTTTTTTGACGCGAACCGTTGCCCCCCGGATTGTCCCCGCCCCTGTGAAAGCCTGTGTCCTGCCCAAGCCATTAATCACCAGGGAGTCATCGAACAACGCTGTTATGGCTGTGGCCGGTGTCTGCCCGTTTGTCCCCTGGGCTTAATTCAAACCCAATCCCACCAGACAACTCCCCAAACCATTGCCAATTTACTCCGGTCGGGTCAGGTGTCTGCCCTGGAAATTCATACCCAGGTGGGCCACCAAACCCGTTTTCAAACCCTCTGGCAAGACTTAAAACCCTGGCTGTCATCCCTCAAATTATTAGCCATTAGTTGTCCCGACCATCCCGACGTTTTAGCCTACCTAACCGGCTTATCTCAGTACATGACCCCCTTACCCTGTCCCCTCCTCTGGCAAACCGATGGCCGTTCTATGAGTGGCGATATTGGTAAAGGCACTACCCACGCCGCTATTCGACTCGCCCAAAAAGTCTTAGCCGCCAACTTACCCGGTTTAGTACAGGTGGCCGGAGGAACCAATGCCTATACCGTAGAAAAATTAGCCCAATTAAACCTTTTGGCTCCGGCTCCTCACGCCATTGCCGGTATCGCCTACGGTAGTTTTGCCCGTTCCCAATTAATGCCCATTTTAGAGCAGTTAGCCCTTGGGCATTCCCTCGAAACCTCTCCGGATTTACTCTGGCAAGCCGTGGCGATCGCCGATCAACTGGTGAGACCACTCAAGTTAAGAGCGAGGGCGGTGGGACTGACCCAGGCTTGACCGCCGGGCAAATACAACGGATCACCGTAGAGCGGATAACCAACGATTGAACGTGAGACTTGGTACAACAACGAAACTGCCTACCCCCATACACAGTAGAGCTTGAATGCCACTGACCGGCTGAGTAGCAAAGAGCGGATTGATCCAAGGAATTTGACTAAACAGGATTTGCAAGAGCAAAACACAGCCGATACCAATAAACGGAACGTAGGCAACCGGTTGACTCGCCCCACTTTTCCATGCCGAGAGAGAAGGCAAACACTGGCTAATGGTTAACAGATAAAAGGTTTCTGCGGCGACTAAAGTATGAACAGCCATTGTGCGTGCCAGGACAAGATTATTGGTTTCTCGCAAAATAAACTCAAACATTCCCAACACCACCAACACATTAAAGAGAGAAATAATGCCAATGCGCCAGAGTAATTTGGGGGATAGCAGGGGTTGTTGAGGGGGATTCGGTGGACGCTCCATCGTTCGGGGAGATTTCGGCTCAAAGGCAAGGGTTGCACTCAAGGCAACGGAACTGACCATGTTGACCCACAAGATTTGGACGGGGAGGATTGGTAAATTAACCGTGATCGCAATCCCGACCAAAATGGTGAGACCTTCTCCGCCATTGACTGGCAAAATGAAACTGATAGTTTTGAGAAGGTTATCATAAACGGTGCGACCTTCCTCTACGGCGGCGGCGATCGCGGCAAAATTATCGTCGGTAAGAATCATATCGGCCGCTTCTTTAGCCACTTCTGTTCCGGTGATCCCCATGGCCACGCCAATATCGGCTTGTTTAAGGGCTGGTGCATCATTCACCCCATCTCCCGTCATTGCCACGATTTCGCCGTTGTATTGTAGGGCTTCTACCAGACGCAATTTTTGTTCGGGGGTAACCCTAGCAAAGACGGATTTTTCTGTGACGATGGCGGCTAATGCCTGGGGACTCAGACAACTCAATTCTTCACCCGTAAGGGCAGAAGTACCTGCGTTTAATCCTAATTGTTCGGCGATCGCCATAGCGGTCAGGGCATGATCTCCCGTAATCATTTTGACTTGAATGCCGGCTCTTTGACAGGCTTGGACTGCGGCAATTGCTTCCTGACGGGGCGGATCAATCATCCCCTGAAGTCCTAGGAAAATTAAATTTTTGGCAATATGGGCATGGTCAATTTTTTCAACGGTTTTCGTTAGCTCCCCCTGGGCAAAACCTAACACCCGTAATCCCTGGGCCGCCATCTGCTGGGTGACTTGTTCAATCGGTTGAGGGTTTAGGGGAACCAACTGTCCCTGGGCATTCAGTTGGCGATCACAGCGTAGCAGAATTGCCTCCATGGAACCCTTCACATACACCCGTTGGCGATCAGCATTGTCCAACTCAGCATGGAGTGTCGCCATATATTGATACTGGGATTCAAAGGGAAGGGTATCCAAACGAGGATAATCCGTCTCCAAACGCGATGAAGTTAAACCCACCTTCCCCGCCGCCACGATTAAAGCCCCTTCGGTGGGATCACCCGTAACCTCCCACTGCCCTGCTTCCTTCTGAAGACTGGCATCATTGCATAACAAACCACAGGTTAAACAGGCCCGTAGCGTCGGATGGGCTTCTATCTCAAGGGGCCGATGTTGGCTCAAAATCTTTCCTTCTCCTTCGTAACCCACCCCGGTCACTTCATAAAGTTGCTCTCCCGCATAAACAACTTGCACTGTCATTTGATTTTCCGTGAGAGTTCCTGTTTTATCCGAACAAATAACCGTTGTACTTCCCAGGGTTTCGACGGCGGGCAGTTTGCGAATAATGGCATGGCGTTGGGCCATTTTTTCCACTCCGATCGCCAGGGTCACCGTCACGACGGCCGGCAGACCTTCAGGAATTGCACTCACGCCCAAGGCGACAGAGGCTTTAAAGGCTTCTGGCCAAGTTTGACCTTGACCCAGGGACAACACAAAGGTCAAAGTAGCAAAACCAAGAATAATATAAAGTAACTTTTTACTCAGTTGTTGGATTTTGCGGGTGAGGGGGGTTTCTAAATCCACTGTAGTTTTCAGCAGTTGGGAAATGCGTCCCGTTTCTGTTTGTTCCGCGATCGCCACAACAAGGCCTCGCCCCCGACCAAAGGTCACTAAACTGCCCCCGTAAGCCATATTGAGCCGATCCGCTAGGACGTTATCTCCGGGTAAAGCGGCCTCAGTTTTGGCAACAGGTAAGGACTCCCCCGTTAAAGCGGCCTCACTCACTTGCAAATCACGTACCTGAACCAGACGTAGATCCGCCGGTACCCGATCGCCCGATTGCAGTAACACCAAATCCCCCCGCACCAACTCTCGTGAATTGAGTCGTATTTTTTGACCATCTCGGATCACCGTTGCTTCTGTACTGAGGGATTGGGCCAAAGCAGAGATCGCCTTTTCGGCCTTAGACTCCTGGATAAAACCAATCACCGCATTAATCAACGTCACCCCCAAAATGACCCCCGCATCCACCCAGTCCTTCAGCAAAAAAGTCATCAGTCCCGCAATCAACAAGATATAAATAAGCGGTTGATTAAATTCCTGTAGAAACCGTAATAGTGCAGATTTTCCCTTTTGTGTCGGCAATTCATTCAAGCCTTCGGCCTGTTGACGCTGTTCTACGGTGGCAGAAGTGAGTCCTTGGCTTAAATCACTACCGACTTGTTGAGTCACTTCGGAAACAGGAAGCTGATGCCATTGGTAAGAAACCATGATTTTTCCCTGAAATTCTGAGCCAGACAACATAACATAACATCTCAGCCGATCAACGGGTGAGACCCCTCAAGTTAAGAGCGGGGGCGGTGGGGCCACAAAAGTCAGTTTTTGGGAATGACGGGGATGGTCAAAATGCAGTTGGTAGGCGTGGAGATAATAGCCTAAATCACTGACTAGAGGTTGCCTTTGGGGATCGGGACTCACTAAAGCTTGACCACCAGACAAATACAACGGATCACCGTAGAGCGGAAACCCAATACTTGCTAAATGAATGCGAATTTGATGGGGACGACCCGTTAAAATATCCACTTCTAAAAGCGTATCTTGATCATTTTTTTGTAGGACTTTAACCCGACTGATCGCCGTTTTGCCGTTAGCCGTTGCACCGTAAACGTAGCCGAGATGGGGATGGGGAATTTTTCCAATATTTTGGGTAATGGTGAAGTCTGTCGGTAAATCACTGGGGCCAATTAAAGCCCGATAAATTTTGCTTAACCGATGTTCTCGAAAGGCTTGACTTAACCCAGAGCGGGCCAGGGGCGATCGCGCAATGAGCATTAACCCGGAAGTGCCACGACCTAAGCGGTGTAAAGGGACGGGTTGTTCCTGGGGATAGCGTTTTTTTAGCTGGAATAATAGGGTATTTTCTAAAAATTGACCGCCCGGTAAGACCGGTAATCCAGAAGGTTTATTAATCACCCAAAGATCTAGATCTTCGTATAAAACTTCAAACTTTAAAGGTACTACCGGTTCTTCCCAGGGCGATCGCTGATAGGTTAAAACCTGTTGAGCTTCTAGGTGATAATCCGGAGCCACAATTTGCTGATTGACTTGAATTTGCCCCGCCAAAATCCGCGATCGCCACACTTCCCGACTAGAATGACCATAGGTTTGGGTGTAGTAATCTAAGAGGGTTTGCCCGGCCTGGGATGACGAGACAATATCTTGATAACACCAACCTTGATTGAGCATAATCTACATCACTGACTGAAGAAAAAATAACAGCGATCGTCGTCCCGTAAAAATTTCATGCAATCGTCACTCCTTCGCCCTGGGCGATCATAACCCCTGAAACCCCCTTGTTAAACAACTTTCATGTTGTTTTTATGGACTCAGGACAATCATTAAATTTTATGAAGAAATGGCGCATTTAATCTTTCTTTGATAAGCTGAATACAGAAATGCAAATCGAGGTCAATTCTCCTAAAAAGTCGGCATGAGGGACAACGGCTAGGAGAGTGAAATTGGGTGATAATCTGCACAAAGTCATGATAATACAATATCTTCTTATAGGGTTTTAGGCGAAACATCAATCTTTGATGACTTTTCCGCATAATTGTCCATTTCCCAGCGAGTTAAGGAAGGGGAATTATCATCGGCTGACTTTAATTCTTAATGGTATTTTTTCTCATTCATTCCTTTTGATAAGGAGGTTATGACAATGGTTAAACTTGGTAAATATGCCAACGAAACAAGTCAGGGAAATTGGTTTGCTTCCCGTCATGGTTATAGTCCTGATTATATGGATAGTCCCGGTGCAATGGAGGCTTTATATGGTCATCCAACCTACGGGTTAGAACAGTTGGGCATGAAGAATTTGGGGCGGGTTTATCGTAATCTTTCCGTGCCGCAATTAATTGAAGACGTGTTAGCCCGGCAGGAAGGAGTTTTAGCCGATAATGGAGCAGTCGTCGTCGAAACGGGCAAATATACAGGGCGATCGCCAAAGGATCGTTACATTGTGCAGGAGATGGGCAGTCAACACGAAATTGACTGGAATAAACATAATGTGCCACTGTCAGAACAACATTTTAATCAACTGTATCAACGAGTTTTGTCCTATGTGCAGGGGCGAGACTTGTATATTTTTGATGGCTATGTGGGGGCCGATCCCCGGTATCGCTATGGCGTGCGTGTCATCAATGAATTAGCCGTACAAAATTTATTTGTGCATCAACTGTTTTTACGACCCACCGCCGACGAGTTAGCCGGTCATCATGCGGATTTCACCGTGATTGCAGTACCGGGATTACAGGGTGATCCGTTAATGGATGGCATTCGTAGTGAAACTTTTATTGTGTTGAATTTAGCCAAACGTCTGGTCTTAGTGGGCGGAACTCACTATTGCGGCGAGATGAAAAAATCGGTCTTTTCGCTGATGAATTATTTCATGGCCAAGCAAAATGTGTTACCGATGCACTGTGCGGCCAATGTGGATAAACATTCCCATACCGCCCTCTTTTTTGGTCTATCCGGCACCGGTAAAACCACTCTCTCCGCAGAAGGCGATCGCCGTTTAATTGGGGATGATGAACATGGCTGGTCAACGGATGGTATTTTCAACTTTGAAGGGGGTTGTTACGCGAAAACCATTCATTTAGACCGGGAACATGAACCACAAATTTGGGATGCGATCAAGTTTGGGACGGTGTTAGAAAATGTCATCCTTGACCCGGAAACCCGAATGCCCAACTACGATGACGGTCACTTAACAGAAAATACCCGGGCCGCCTATCCCCTCCGCTATATCGCCAACTGTTCCCTGTCCGCCTGTGGCAGTCATCCCAAAACAGTGATTTTCCTGACCGCCGATGCCTTTGGGGTGTTACCGCCGATCGCTAAACTAACGAAGGAACAGGCCATGTATCACTTTTTATCGGGTTATACGAGTAAATTAGCCGGTACAGAGCGAGGCATTACGGCGCCCCAGGCCACTTTTTCCGCTTGTTTCGGACAATGTTTCTTCCCCCTCTCGCCAACGGTCTATGCCGAAATGTTAGGGGATCGGTTACAACAGCATCCCGATACCGAGGTCTTTTTGGTGAATACGGGCTGGTCGGGTGGCCCCTACGGAGTCGGTCAACGCATGGCCATTAAAGACACTCGCATGATGGTCAAAGCGGCCCTAGAAGGCAGTTTAAAAGACGTACATTTTACGCCCCATCCCATTTTCAAGATTCTGGTTCCCGATGAAGTGCCCGGTGTTGACCCGGATGTATTACAGCCCGAACGTACCTGGGATGATCTGGAAGCCTATCAAACCCAAGCCCGTGACTTGGCCCATCGGTTCGCGGAAAATTTCCGTCAGTTTGCCCACGTTGATCCGGCGATCGCGGCGGCTGGCCCAGATGAGCAGTTTTAAAACTAAATTCCTCTTTTAAGTTGGGGCGGTCTCCCTCTCGTAAATATAATGGGGGCGATCGTCTTCAATAACCGAGATAGTCGGCTTGGAAAACTCTTCAGGTTTGCATAACTTTTTAACAGAACCGCCTTGGGAATTAGGAGACAAGAAAAAAGGAAAAACAACGGATTATGTCGCAAGACAGTGATGGTGGCTTATCTGATGGTGTCTCTTCATAATCATCAATGGAATCCGATAATTGCTCCCATACCTGAACAGTATCAAAAACATCCTTGGTGGAATGAACGGAAAGGTTGGAAGAATTACTTAAACAATCTTCGTTTAATCTTGCAACCTTATACTTATAATAATGTGATAAGTCGCTGGTTAAGGGTTTTCCTAATCCTCAACTATCTTGGATATTATCGAAACTAATTGACCTGATGAATGGCTTTGATTGTCTTCGTTTTCTTGTCTATTTGTGGGATGACTTTTGCTTCTCTTCTGCTTAGACTGACAAAAGAGAGATACTCTGGACTTCTGGCAAAATCTCAAATTACGCTAGTAACAATGCTACTATACCATAGCGTAAAAAGCTGATTTGTCAAAAGTCCAATTGCCTTGCAATCCGTTTTAATACACTTTTACATTTCGCGAGAGCTTGTATAAGGGTAGAAGCGGTGCTGGCCTTGGGTTTAGGAATATTAAAAAACTCACCGAGGAATTTTGCTAGTGGTTCTGTTGATTCCCAAAAAATAGATTTTTGATTAACTAATTCGTGAAATAATTCTCTTAGTCCGCTTTCTTTCTCGGCTGGTAAATGCCAAATTGGTATATTGAGGTCTTTCTCTTCAAAGTTGTAAATATTTGGTAATGACCACATTCGCTTTGAAAAGCTCCCGAAGGTATCGTGTATTGGGATGCCTACAAGAGAGTTATAAACATAAGAGCTAATATATTCGTCATTGTCAAAAATAGAATCCCCATTTTCAAAAGTCATACAATTACTTTGAAGATCCTCCTGTGTTTTACAGTATTTGAGTACGTCGTGTATTGAATTTGCAACAATCTCAAAATGCTCAGGATTACCTCCAATAAGCTCTCCTCCATACCATACCGGATTCTCTGTCTGGAGTTTCATTATAGGTATTCTGCTATATAACTTTCCCATATCTTCCATGCTTAAATTGTGCGGAGATTTTAACTTTGGCGTTGACTTGCGTTGATATGTATCTTGTAGCAATAAACATTTATCATTAATTATTTTTTTAATCATGTCCTCGCAACTCTTCGTCCAGATGCAGTCTGAATCAAGTAGTATTGAAGGGCTATTTAATTTGGCTAGAGCATTAATCACCTCGTGCTTGTAGAACGCATTTCTGAACCGTTTACTGTATTTACCAGGATCAAACTTATCGAACGGCAACTCAACCAGATTGACACCTAATTTAAAAAAAATATCCTTTACGCTATATCCATGAATAGCGAGACCCTCTAGGTTTTTGTCATTAGTGTAAACTATGTGACTTGCATTAGGATTGAATTTAAGGGAAGTCATGCAGAATGTCATACTACACCGCCAGTAGACAATTCGTTTATCATCAATGCCTTTAAGCATGGGATAAATAGTTTTATCTTCTTGGTCAAAGTCAACACATACTGAAGTTACGATGTTCATCACTACTGTCCTGATAATTTTGGGGTTGCCTTGAAAACTCTTTCACCTAACTTACTCTCTTGACGTATAACGACTTAGAATTGAGCGGTGACCTTCACAATCAGCAAAAAGCCGCAATGCTGAACTGTAGCATCCGCTCGAATGAGGGGTTAGGTGTCGGACTAATTATCGGATCGCAAGCAAGAATTTGCAAGGGCGATCACAATCTTGTGGATAACCTTTTGTAATCCCCACAACAGTTGCGTTGCGGGAAACCTAACGATTGGACTCATCCGCTGTCATTGACTTTGGATGATTAGGAGTAGTTTAGCATACGGACGGGTGCAGTGATTTGTTAGACGGGCTTATATTTAAAAAGGTAAAAGGTGCGTGGACGCATTCTACAAGATCGGCGATCACACTGCTTAAACTCATCCCCTACCTAGGGGCTACGGAATAAGTCAATATCAGCAAGATCCTTCAATAACAAGAGTCTATGCTGGTTTACTAAGCCCCATTTAAGCTATTTTACTGGGACAAGATTTTTCTAAGTTGAAACCATAACTTAAGCTCCCTCTCACAAAATGCGGTAAAATTAATCAGAAA
>JAYKIP010000245.1:0-6281 GCA_035286205.1 Merismopediaceae cyanobacterium | reverse complement strand
TGGCCTCCTGGGCAGTGACGACAGGCGGTTGACAGTTTTTGCCGCAGAGTTGACGCAGGGGTAACGCTAATGAGAATTGTTGATAGATCCAATTTTCCACATCAAAATGACCATCCGGGGGCAAACTTTCCGACAGGTCTTCCCAAGAAACTTCCCTTTCCTGGGGATGATCCAGTTCGTTTTGACGTTCCTCTAACCAAATCAATTCCGAGGTGTTGAGAACCAATCGGTCATTATAGGTTTGGGTACAGCGATCGCAGGTTAAAGTAACAATGGTTTCCGCTTGAATTCCCACTTCTAGGAAGGTTCCCCCATGGCGAATTTTGAGTTCTCCCCGAATGGGGGTTAGGGTGTCAAGAAGCGGAAGAGTCTGGTCTAAATGCAGAATTTGTGTGCGTTGGGGTTGTTGTAGGAGGTGGGGAATATAGATGGTTTGCATGGGGACACCTCCAATGTCTTTGTAATAATTAAAGATTAATAAATATAAACTTAAATTAAATTAAATTAAATTAAGTTTTTTCCGAACCGGATTGAACATCGGGACTGGCTAATCGTTCCTGTTCGACTTCTGCCTGGAGTCGCGCCTGTTCTTCTGGAGTCAAACTTTCCCAACGTTTTTGGATCATTGCTTCTTCGTAATCCTTAATTTGTTGGTGATAGGTCATATCATGGGTTAACACCCGAAAAATGTAGGACGCTAACCAGAGCAGTAAGCCACCGACGAGGGCCGCCTGAGTATAAATTCCTGCTTTTTGGCTCTCTAGGCCGATACCCAATAAAATACCGTAGATCAATGCCCCAGAGAGGGCAAAGGCCAAAACCAAGGCGATCGCATCAATTCGACGCATAGAATCCCCTAAACCGCCCGACGTTGGGGACGAAAATTGAGAATGGGACTGAGCAATAACAGACCGGGAAAGAAGAAAAACACCAGCAAATACATGATCGTCCGCTCGATGGAACTGGCCACATACCAACGGGATTTGAGATAAAAATAAAGCAGGGCCGGTAAGACCAACAGATAAACGAAACTTAAGATCAGATAGAGCAGGGCCACTAAACCCGTATCCGAAAGCAAGGTGGTAACCAGAAGATCCATTCGCAATTTTTAGGGACTTACAAAGGTGGTTTAAACAGACTTTAGCGTATTTCCGCCGCAATTTCAGCCGTTACCGGGGATCTTTCTCCGGTTCCCCTAGGGCGATCGCCATTTCCTCCATCTGTCTGGAAACTAAATAGGAAAAAAATCCATCCCTGAATATCAGTTATTGGCTTTGGCCGCTTACTCCATCACTCCCCACCAGACTATGAATTCTATGGATTTACTCTCTGACCTGGACGCAATTACCGAAACCACAATGACTTCCCCGGAAAACCCTCTGGCGACTCCCGACAACCTAGACCTGTGGGAAAATTTGACCGCGTTAGATGCCTCGGAAAGTTTGACAGAATTTGAAGATTTATTTCAGACCTTGACGTTAGTGGATGAGGGAGAAGCGTTAGACAGTTTGATGGTGGAGGAACCCCAGCACGTCACGTTGGCCCTTTTACCGCCCTTTTTCCAGCAATATCAACAATTACAAGCGACCGTAGAACCGTTAAAACAGGATCTTGCCCAGGCCCAACAACAGTTAACAGCCCAGGAACGGCGGTTACGGAGTGATGAGGATTTACTAGGGCAACAGGCGGCGGAAATCGGTCGGAGTCGTGAACAATTGGCTGAGGCGGTGGCGGAAATGCAGGTCTATCAAGAGGAGGCCAAACGGCAACGCTTACAAATCGAACAGTTGACGGAACAGTTGATGGTCAGTGAACGGCGCATTCAGGAGTTAGAACAGGCTTATCAAGCTCTTCAGGGGACAATGGAGCAGGATCATCAAACCATTCAACGGTTAGAACAGCAAGCCCAGGAATTGCGATCGCGCCTCCAGCGTCAACAGCGTTATGCCCTGCAATATAAAACCGCTTTAGAACAATACCTGGCCAATCCCAATTTTAATCCCTCCTCGGATATTCAGTCGGCGATCGCCTCTGTGGCTCCCAGTTCCACGATCCAGCCCTGGTCAAAGGAAACGAGTGGGGAAACTAGCCCGGCACCTGTCCCCCCGGTTGAGACCCTGGAGGCTAAAGCGGAAATGGCTGAACCTGTGAGTGCTTCCCTGACCATCCCCGCAGAGACGACGATCGGTGATCTCCTCGCCTTGGAAAGTGGCAATCCGGCCCCCCTGGATACCCCTTCCAAGAGTCCTGTCGAGTCATCCTTCTCTGCTGACCCTAGTATTTCCCCGGCTAACCTAACGGAAACCCCTCTTCCACAGACAGAAGCACCGGTCGCCGTCGAATCGGTAGAAACGCTTCCTGAAGAAACCCGTCAACCGTTACCCGTCACCACGGCCTTACCCCCTGTTCATCGCCGTAGTAAATTGAGTTTTGCCATTGAATCCCAACGCACGCCCCGCAAAATGATTGACTTACCCCGGTTTGTGCGTCAGCCGGTGTCCCAGACCTAAAGCCGTCGCAGTTCGGTAAAATAGGAGCCTGTGAAATTTCCCTGGGTATCATGTCCTCTTCTCTCCCTGAAACGCCCCCCCTTGACTCAACCAAGGATTATCTCGACGAACTGCCCAATGAGGTGGAAATGTCGCTCTTTGACCACCTGGAAGAGTTGCGTTTGCGGATTTTCTATTCTCTCGCGGCGATCGCGGTGGGGATGGTGATTTGTTTTGTGGAAGTGAAGCCCCTTGTCCAACTTTTAGAGCGACCGGCCCAGGGAGTCAAATTTCTCCAATTAGCCCCAGGGGAATTTTTCTTTGTGTCTCTCAAGGTTGCTGGGTATAGCGGAGTATTAGTCGCCAGCCCATTCATTTTGTACCAAATTATTCAATTTGTCTTACCTGGTTTAACCCGACGCGAACGTCGTTTATTGGGGCCAGTGGTCTTGGGTTCCAGTATTTTGTTTGGACTAGGGCTAGTTTTTGCCTATATTGCGTTGATCCCGGCGGCCTTAAACTTTTTCATTACCTACGGGGCCGACGTGGTGGAACAACTCTGGTCTATTGACCGTTATTTTGAGTTTGTTTTACTTCTGTTATTTAGCACCGGCTTGGCCTTTCAAATTCCTGTGATTCAGTTAATCCTGAGCTATCTGGGGATTATCTCTTCCCAACAAATGTTAAAAGGTTGGCGAGCCGTCGTGTTAGGGGCGGTGGTTTTAGGAGCCGTGTTAACCCCTTCGACCGATCCGTTAACCCAATCGTTGTTAGCCGGAGCCGTTTTAGGGTTATATTTTGGAGGCATTGGTCTCGTCAAATTAACCGGTAAATAACGTAACCCCATTTTCTATGTCTATTCTGGAGCAAGTTAAGGCGGATTATGAGCGTTTTCCCCAAAACCCGACCTATAGCCTCTACAGTGAAGAGGTTTATTTTCAAGACCCGGTGACGCAATTTCGGGGGATTCAACGCTATCAGCAAATGATCCAATTTATGACCCGTTGGTTTCAAGAAATGCGTTTGGAATTACACAGTATTCAACAGGATCAACGGCAAATTAAGGCAACCTGGACACTATTTTGGACAAGTCCGTTACCCTGGCGACCGGCGATCCAAATTTCTGGCCGCAGTGAATTAGAACTGAATGACCAGGATCTGATTATTTCCCACCGGGATTTTTGGGATTGTTCTCCCTGGGAAGTCTTCCAACAGCATTTTTCCTTTTTCCCGTCTGCCCGGCGTTAATTGGGATAAATACAAAATTCCCCGATCTCTAGGCGTGTTTCTCCCCGACTGGGCAACCAGGCCACCCACGTCCAATTATCTTCCTGGCACAGTAACAGGGCTTCTTCGGGATCATCTTGAGGATTGGTGAGAAGTTTAACCCAGGAGTGGGGACTGGCTTTAGGGGCTTCTCCGTGCCAATTAGAGGGAAGGGAACACCATTGCAGGGATGGGGAAGAGGCGGTCTGTGTTGTGGTCAATACCATAAAATTTTCCTCCGTTGCGGGGATTAATCCCCTCGTTATGTATCAAATGCTACGGATTTTCGGGGGAAATTGACAGGGGTTTGTTGTATATCTTCACAATTGGGGCTAAATTCAGGGCGATCACTGTCATTAGGGAAAGGACTATATCAGACAATAGTAATAAAACCTTGTAAAGTCAGGTTGTATTTGTGAATTTGGTGCTATAATCACAGAAATCCGGCCTCTTTTGTTTTTAAATATCATGAAAATTAAAGCTAAAGGAAAATTTTGTGGTTCAAAAAAATCTTTCAGTCTTTTGTAAATGACCATAAAAAATCTTAAAATGTTCTGGATAAGACAACTAAATACTTGTGTGCTGGCTATTTAAGTCCATTTGCTAAAACATTAAATACTTATGAGGTTTAGTTTTGATGTTATATACTTTGACACAAGCAACAAAAAAACTATATTGCAATATTAAAAAACGCTTTGTTAATGCTATTCATGAAAGAAAAATTTTAAAAGCTGAATATCGTCAACTACAAACTAGAGCTAGTATTCTTAAGCAAAATAATCCTAAATTTTTCAAGCCAGAAAAACTTCTAGTAGAAAGTGGTAATTCTGCTGTAGAATGCTTGGCAAAAATTCTCGATACTAAAGATAAATCCCCTATACAACTAATTAACCGTTTAGGATCTTTATCTCAAGGTTTTTTTGCTCGTACCTTGGGTGATAAACCAACATATCAAGAAACTGTTAATACTGTATGTAAAAAACTCAATCTTCCTACGCCACTATCGCCCTATCAAGGTGAACGCTCTATTGCTATACATTGCTTTCAAGAAATGTATAAAAAACTATCTCCAACTCAAAAAGAAGAATATGAAAATGCTTTAAGAAAGCAAGGAGAATTATTAAAAAAGTTAAATCCCTCTCTTGCGCCATCTATGATTTCTGCCGGAGCAATCATTGCAGGAAAAATGTCAGGTTTTGGCGTTTACCTTGCCGCTTCTACATTAGTAGGTGCAATAACTAGCACGTTAGGTATAACTCTTCCATTTATTTTCTATACAACCATGTCAAGTGCCATTTCTATCTTTCTAGGCCCTGTTGGATGGGTTGCGGTAGGGGCAATGGTGATTGGTACAATTTTTGGCCCTGATTTTAGTAAAGTAACTCAAGGAATTATCTTGATTGCTTCTCTCCGTGCTGAAAAAGAGCTAGAATGGAAGATACTTATTAGCGACGTGAGAAAAGATTTAAAAAGTATATTTATAAAACTACAAAAAAACCTTCTTAAAATTCTTGGACTGGGATTAATCTTGTTATTATACTGGCTCGCAATTCCACTATTAATATTTATTTTTGCCATTTTTATTGAAAAATTTCTTAGTTTATGAGAATTTTTACTGTTATCTTAATCCATAAAATAAGTGTTATTAATGTTTATTGTAATAGTCAATTTAAAATGAGAGAACAATTTTCTGTTTTTGAGAAAATATTGATCAAACAAGTACTTTTACTAATATTTCATGAGGAATTTTACCAATATATCTACCTTCTCTTTTTCAGTAATCTAGTGATTTTACCTGATCGGCTAAAATCTCCACTAAAATTAGTAAACCATAAGAAACTTTGACTTCAATCGGACAGACAAGAATTAATCCGACATTGAGAAATCTTGGGATGCGTTAAGGGGCGATCGCCTTGGTTCCGTGATTTTTTTCATCACTCGCTAATCCCAAACAGTGCCTAAACATTGGATCATGGAGGAAATACTTGCTAATGAAGGTTCCTGCCGGTTGGTTAAAATGATGATAGCTTAGATTGATTGTTGCTCCTGCCATTGGCCCCAGACATTGAACAATGATTGCTGACCCTCTCCCCCCCACTGCCCTGCATCACATCATTGAAAAAACCGCTAATAAAACCGGCCCAAAGTTTTTTCAAACCTGCGTCCAGTTATTAGCAGAGTATTGCCAAATGGATTATGCCCTGATTGGGGAAGTCGTCGGCGAATATCAAAATGAGGTGAATCTTTTAGCTTTGTGGGGAGATGGTCAACTGCAAGAGAATCATTTTTACCATCTATCAGAGAATCCCTGTGCGACCCCTTTTTTATCGGTGGGCGAGGAAATGGTGGAAGATTGTTGCTCGTTTTTGCCCTGGCAAGAACCCTGGTTAACACCGGGGCTAAAAGGTTCTGTCTGTAAGGTATTGTATGGCGTAAATGGTGAGGTGTTAGGACTATTGGCCTTGATGGATAAACGTCCCCAGGTGGATTTATCCCCGGATCAAGACATTATTTTACGCATTTTTT
>JAYKIP010000244.1:0-4535 GCA_035286205.1 Merismopediaceae cyanobacterium | reverse complement strand
ATGGCCGGGGTGCTTTTTTAACCAACCGGTTAAAAAGATTTCCCAGGGCTGGGGCGATCGCCTAATCGCCAGTTGACTTATTTAAGCCAGTTAAATGCGTCAAAATGATGTCAAGTTTGCTGTCCAGGGTCTTAATATCGGTCTTGATGGCTTCAAGGTCTTCTTCCTGTAACTTAAAGGCTTCCCCAATCCAACCTTCAGGGTCAAGGGTGTTATCTAGTTGATGATACCCGTCTTCTAATCGGGTTACTCGTTTCTCAATACTGGCCACTTTCCTGAACAGATCGTAAAATCTTGGCCCTTCCAGATTACTCATGGGTTAAACTTTCCTTAGTCTTTTGGATAAAGAGAGGGAGAAGTTAGCCGCTTCTCCTTTTCTGCTTTTAGGGTAACGGATTGGTACTGGTATTGTCCAATTATTGGAATTAGGTGAACTCTCTGCACAGCAGAGGAATTAATTGCCCAACGGAGTCGTTATGCGAGTTTTTATGCTCAACAATTTTCGACTTAAAACGATGATTCATCGCCTCTAATGATTTCTTAAAAAACTAAGTCAATATAGCATTTAATGTCATAAAATAGATTTTAGTTTTTGTAGGACTTTAACTTCTAGGCAATAAGACCAGCTATATTTAAGTTCATTGTGTTGATAGCGATTCACCATCTTCTTTAGATTTTCTATAGATTGGATTGCTTGAGATAGTTGTTCTATTGTTTTAGCTTGTATAAGTGTATCTTGCATTTGTGCATAGTAACGAGCAATAATCTCCGCCTCCTCTCTGGTTGCTTTATGATCTTGATGATAGTAAAGAATTTTTCCTGTCATATTTCCAAAATAAGTGGCAACGCCTTTAACTAATGCTATATCTAACTCACTTAGAATTTTGCTAGAAGATTCTTGAATAGGAGGTTTGAAAAAAATAGAAGATTCATTAGTAATAGGCTTACTTGGTTGATTCAGTAAACGCGCATTGTCTAAGGCATATCCTGATAATTGACGATCAAATTCCATTTTGTCATCTCGACGCTTAATCGCTTCTACTAAACCATGATGACGATAAGTAAGCCACATTTCTGGATATTGACCATAATAAGTAACCAGATTATAAATTTCTTCTTCAGGAACCTCTAAATCATGGATTAATGGAGTATTCGTGATAGATTTTTTTAGACCATTTTCAGCTATAGTGAAATTAGTAAGCCAACTCTTGAGTTTCTTTAACATTGAGCACAACCTATAATTTTAAGAGAGTAATTTTTTATATATCAAAAAGTAAAAGTTAAGCAAGTCAAAAAAGTCTGACTCAGGGGACTAAACCCCTAAGATTAAATAATAAACTAGACAATTATCCTGCCCGATGACGATCCACCTTTTCCAAAGCCTGTTCAATCTCCGAGAGAGACGATAAATCTCCTCCCGTATTAATCACCGACTTGACCCCTTCTAGGGTCGCCATAATACTGCGCGGATCAATAAACATCACCTTACTGCTTTCACTTTGGCCTACCGTAGAAGCCATCTCTAAATATTGTTGAGCCAGCAGAAATTGGAGAGCCTCTTTCGCATTGGGATCGGTGCGTAATTTTTCCGTCAAAATATTAATCGCAGAGGCAGTTGCTTCAGCTTGTAAGATTTGCTGTTGTCGTTCCGCTTCGGCCTGTAAAATTGCCGCTTTTTTCATGGCTTCTGCATCCAAAATCCGCGCTTGGGCTTGACCCTGGGCTGAGTTAATGGCGGAGTCTCGTTCCCCTTCTGAGGTTAAAATCGCCGCCCGTTTTTTCCGCTCTGCCGCCATCTGTAATTCCATAGATTCTTGCACGGCTTTGGAAGGCATAATATCCCGCAATTCTACCCGCGTGACTTTGACTCCCCAGGGATCAGTGGCAATGTCTAAATCGTGTAACAGACTTTCATTAATTTCTGAGCGGGCGGTAAAGGTTTGGTCTAATTCTAATTTGCCAATTTCCGAGCGAATTTGCGTTAAAACCATGTTAACCATGGCAGACTGGAGATTTTCGACTTTATAATAGGCTTTCTCCATGTCCATAATGCGCCAATAAACAACGGCATCAACGGTGATAGAAACATTATCTTTGGTAATACAGGATTGGGGGGGAATATCTAAGACTTTTTCGCGGATGGTGCCTTGGTAAACAATGCGATCCATGAAGGGAAAAATGAAGTTAAGGCCGGGGGAAAGTTTTTTGTGATAACTGCCGAGTCTTTCGACTAAGTATTCATTTTTTTCGTTAACAATTTTGACGGAACCAAAGAGGGTAGAGCCGCCAAAGGCGAGGATAAAGAGAAATATAAAGCCTTCCATGGTAGTTAATAGGGAATAGTGAGTTAGTGAATAGTGAAAAATAAAATATGCTTAATTACTCTAAATGATTGGCGGGATAAATGATGAGTAAGTTGCCTTTACGGTGGGCGATATAGACTTTTTGATGGGCTTCTAAAGAGAGTTCCGGATCGCCGCATTGGGCCGGCCAGGAATTGCCTTCGTACAGTACCCGACCGGTTTCTCCTGGTGCGATCGCCGTTAGGGTTTCGGCCTCCACTGCATCGCGGATTTTACGTTGGGCCATGGCTTTGGGAACCAACCGACGGGAAGCGAGAATTAACAGGGTGGACAGGATTAACCAAAGGACTCCCTGAATACTGAAGCTGGTTATCCAATTCGCCAATAAAGCCACCGCGATCGCACTAATCCCCATCATCAAGGCCACGAAAGCAGTGGGAAAAACCGCTTCCATCAAACAGAGAAAGGCTCCGACGATCAGCCAAAACATTACAGGGTTAACGAACATAAAGAACCTAGCAAGAACCGTCACAGGGCCAAGAGGACACAACCCTTTCTCTATCCTAACCACAACTATCGGGGAATGCTCGCTTTTTCTGGTGTCCGGGGTTCTCTTAAACCGTTGATGGGGTAACACCTCACAGCGATCGCCCTAGGAGAATCAGCCGGGGGAGCCGGATCACCGTTAATATTCGGTTGTAAATGGCTCACAAGACCCCCATAATTGGGAATTAACTCATCCCTGATCAGACTGTTATATGCCGAAAAAACCCGACGAGTATGCTGTTCATCTCCTTTTGGCCGGTGGTCATCGAGAGGAGGTGCGGTTTACCAATATTCAGGAATTTCAAAAATGGTATAGCCAGGATGTGGTTCCTAAACACGATTCCCAGGAGTTTATTACCGTTCCGATTCGCAATATCCAGGGGGAATACATGGTGGCCCGGCCCTCCAGTATTTTAGCCATCCGGGTAGAACCGATCTTTTTTGGGAGTGTGGAGCGGGGCGAATGAAGCGAGTCAGTGTCCTGGTTGGCCTAGGAATTTCCTGTTTATTGGGGCTAACCTCTGTTGTCCAAGCCCAAACGAAACCCCTCGTCCCGGTCGAAACACCGAATCAAGATCCGACCATCGGGTTAGATCCCCAACTTTGGCAAAAAGACCGAGCGGTATTGTTACAGGCGATCGCCAACAGTTTGCGGTATTTAAATTCTCCCCAGGCGGCCCAGGCCTATCGTAACTATTCGGTTCCGGGATTCACCCTGGCACGGGTTAAAGCCACCCTTAAACGCTTTCAAACCCTCGTCAAACAAGCGCGATCGCCCCAGGAACTGCAAGCCGCCGTACAACGGGAATTTCGCTTTTATCAAGCAGTGGGCCACGATGGCCAGGGAACCGTACACTTTACCGGCTATTTTGAACCCACCTATACCGCCAGTCGTCAACGCACCGCCGAATATCGCTATCCCCTTTACCGTAAACCTAGGAACTTTCAAGCCTGGGCGAAACCCCATCCGACCCGCGCTCAACTGGAAGGCAAAGACGGCCTAGGGACTCAAAGTAACATTAAAGGACAGGAAATTCTCTGGTTCCGCGATCGCCTGGAGCCTTACCTCGTACAAATTCAAGGAGCCGCCAAAATCCAGTTAACCAATGGGCAGAAAATTTCGGTGGCCTTTGATGGCAATACCGATTATCCCTACGTTAGTATCGGCAAAGAATTAGTCAAAGATGGCATTTTTAAACCGGGAGAGTTAACCTTACCCGTCTTAATTGACTACTTGAAAAAACATCCCTCAGCCTTATCCAAATATATTCCCCGCAACAATCGTTTTATTTTCTTTCGAGAAACTTCGGCGACCGCCAAAGCCACCGGCAGTTTAGGGCAACCCGTTTTACCGGAGCGTTCCATTGCAACGGACAAAAGCTTAATGCCGCCCGGAGCCTTAGCCGTTTTGATGGCCCCTATTCCGAATCGTAATCTGCAAAAAGAAACTGTCAGTCGTTATGTGTTAGACCAGGATACCGGTAGCGCGATTAAAGGGCCGGGTCGTGTAGATATTTTTATGGGAACCGGTCAATTAGCGGGCGATCGGGCCGGTTTAATGAGTGACGATGGACAGCTTTATTATTTATTGTTAAAATAATCGGGATCAATTCTCTTCTAAAAAACCATGAAAATTTTTATTGATGGTGGCACGAATCTCTTTCAAGGGCTAACCCAATTCCATGG
>JAYKIP010000243.1:0-2553 GCA_035286205.1 Merismopediaceae cyanobacterium | reverse complement strand
GGGTTGCTTTTAACAACATCCTTGTTGCTTAATTCTGTCACCATTTCGATATTTAAAAAATATAAAAATCTGCTGCATTTCCCCCAAGTCAGTGTATGAATAAAGTAACCCTGTCATAAGGTTATCCCTCGGTTAACAGGTGGCTATTTTGATGTCCTGTTGACCGCGCTCAGAGAATATGGCCTTTCAAGAATTAGGAAGTTTCCGATGCCCACTGTCTCCCCCGCTCCTAAAACCAATACCGATCATCCCAGTGGTGACAAACGCTTCAAGGTATTAGACGCGACGATGAAGCGCAACCAATTTAGCCAGGATGCCCTGATTGAAATTCTCCATAAAGCCCAGGAAGTCTTCGGTTTTCTGGAGGAAGATGTTTTGCTCTACGTGGCGAGGGGCTTAAAACTCCCCGTAAGTCAAGTCTATGGCGTGGCGACCTTTTATCATTTGTTTTCCCTGAAACCCAGTGGGGAACATACCTGTGTGGTTTGTCTGGGAACTGCTTGTTATGTGAAAGGAGCCGGCGGCCTATTAGAAACCATTAAACAGGAGTTACAGTTACAACCAGGGGAAACGACCGAGGACGGCAAAATGTCCCTGGTCACGGCCCGGTGTATCGGAGCCTGTGGGATTGCGCCGGCGGTGGTTTATGACGGCAAGGTATTGGGTAAACAAACCTCGGAAATGTTGATGGAGTCGGTTAAACCCTGGTTAGCAAAGTCTTAACGTTCTGAATACTCTCCTTAAAAACTTGTTATTCATTTTTGTTTTAGTTAGGGGAGTTGAGGCAAAAACTCGCATTCCAGGTTAATTTTACGTTCTTTTTTTATCAAGTAGGGTTCCTTTTATGGACTTATTAGAACTGCGCGAAATTGCTGAACATACCCGTCAAAATCAGCCGAAGATACGGATTCGCTGTTGTAATGCGGCGGGATGTCTGTCTTCCCAGGGGCAAGAGGTCAAAGATCAGTTGGAAACGGCGATCGCCTCTGCCGGTTTAGCCAATGAGGTAGAAGTCTGTGGCGTAGGCTGTATGAAATTCTGTGGCCGGGGGCCCCTCGTGGCCGTAGATCCCGTTGGCAGTCTATACGAGTTGGTGAGTCCGGAGCAGGTAACGGCGATCGTGGAAAAATTAAAAAATCCCGATGCGACCCCGGATAATGCTCCTATCGTTGGCGATCCCCATCACCCGTTTTATACTCTCCAACGCAATATTGTGTTAGAAAATTCGGGCCAAATTGATCCCGATAGTATTGAAGACTATATTGCTACGGGGGGGTATGAACAGTTATACCACGTCATCTATGAATTAACCCCAGAAAATGTAGTGACCGAAGTGACGAAGAGTGGCTTGCGGGGGCGGGGCGGTGGCGGTTATCCCACCGGTTTAAAATGGGCCACCGTGGCAAAAATGCCCGGTAAACAAAAGTATGTGATCTGTAATGCCGATGAAGGCGATCCCGGCGCTTTTATGGATCGCAGTGTCCTCGAAAGTGATCCCCATCGTGTCCTCGAAGGAATGGCGATCGCCGCCTATGCCGTAGGAGCCAATCACGGATTTATTTACGTTCGGGCTGAATATCCGTTAGCCATTAAACGCTTACAAAAAGCCATTCAACAGGCCAAAAAATACGGCTTAATGGGTTCCCAAATTTTTGACTCCACCTTTGATTTTAAAATTGATATTCGAGTAGGAGCCGGAGCCTTTGTCTGTGGCGAAGAAACGGCATTAATTCACTCCATTGAAGGCGGTCGTGGAACCCCCAGGACTCGTCCTCCCTACCCGGCCCAATCCGGTCTCTGGGACTCTCCGACTTTAATTAACAACGTAGAAACCTATGCCAACATTGTCCCCATTATTCGAGAAGGCGGTGAGTGGTATGCCAACATTGGAACAGAAAAAAGTAAAGGGACAAAGGTTTTCGCGCTAACGGGCAAAGTCGAGAATGCTGGCTTAGTTGAAGTTCCCATGGGCACAACCGTGCGGCAAGTGGTGGAAGTCATGGGCGGAGGTGTTCCCGATGGCGGTCAAGTCAAGGCCGTGCAGACTGGTGGCCCCTCCGGCGGTTGTATTCCGGCGGCCGCGTTGGATACCCCCATTGAATACGATACCCTTTTGGCTTTAGGAACCATGATGGGTTCCGGGGGCATGATCGTCATGGATGACCAAACCAATATGGTAGATGTTGCCCAGTTTTATATGGATTTTTGTCAATCGGAATCCTGCGGTAAATGCGTTCCCTGTCGCACCGGTACTGTCCAGCTTTATGCCCTATTAACGAAGTTATTAAATCAAGAAGCAACGGAGGCAGATTTAGCAAAATTAGAAAGTCTTTGTCACATGGTTAAAGCCACCAGTCTTTGCGGTTTAGGTCAGAGTGCGCCTAATCCGGTATTAAGCACCTTGCGGTATTTTAAAGAGGAGTATTTGCAATTAGTTAAAACCTAATTTATCCCCCCTAGCCTCCTTCTGTGTACACATAAGTTTTGAATCCCCACTAGCCCCCCTTAAAAAAGGGGGAAACAGATAAATTAGCGTTGGTCAGTCCCCCTTAC
>JAYKIP010000242.1:0-6592 GCA_035286205.1 Merismopediaceae cyanobacterium | reverse complement strand
CATAGTTTTTAAGGGGAGAAAACACCGTTCTTTCTAGTAGCTTTTCACAGTTATATTTTCTAGTTTGATAATTAGAAAAATGCACCAATAGGGTATAATTTTCAAGAATTTTGGCTGATGTTATTTTGGGGTAAAGCATTGTTTTATTTCAAAGGTGGTAATTTATTAAATTCTTGAGTTTTCCACATTTTTAATAATTCTGTTTGATAGATTGTTGCCTATTCTACAACCATTTTTTAGGAAAAATATTATAATCAGGCTTATTGGGTTTTGTCACTTTAACCAAATAGAGCAGTTCAGCGATCGCCCTTTCTTCTCCCCAGCACGGTAGGATGTGTTAGCGTAGCGTAACGCAATAATTATAAATTCATCATGATTAAAAGCAAAAAGGCGCGTTAAGTAACGCACTCTACGGTGATCGATGTTGGTGATGATCGAGATAGTCTGATAAAATTTGTTAGCCCATTGTAACCTTTATCATAGACAATTGATAATGATTGAAAGTTAACTTGGCGATCGCCCCTTCCCATCCTCAAAAAGTGATCGCCCTTGAAAAAGCATCAGAATAGTTCGCTGAATTTAATTTCAATGCTAGAAAAATGACTTAAAATAGTGCTATCTATAGATGATAATTTTTGAATAGATTGATAATAATTTTGGTAAGGTTTTTGATAAATCTCAATGCAATTATGATTGAGATCAACTAACCAAACCTCACAAATCTGATTTTTAGCATAGAGAGGGATTTTAGTATTTCGATCATAGTCAATACTACTATCTGCCACTTCAATTAATAATAAAATATCTTCAGGTTTAGGATGTTCAAAGGAATAAAAATCAGGGCGAAGTTTTAATAATACCAAATCGGGCTGAGGTTCAGAATGATCATTGAGTTGAATGGGGTCTTGTACACCAATAATGACGCGATCGCCTAATTTTCTCATCAATAAATGGTTTAAACGTTTAACGCAAGAAGCGTGTCTTAAGCCAACAGGAGACATTTCAATAATTTCGCCATTAATTAATTCTAGACGTTCATCTTCTTGAAAAATCGCTAACTCAGCCATTTTGTGGTAGGTTTCACAGGTGAATTTTTTAGGATGGGGAGTTAGAAGTTTCATTAGCTATCCAAGGAGATTTTCAGTAAGAAAAAGGGCGATCGCTATTTATTTTTTGGGTAGGTCAATGGGTAAGCCAATTAAGGAGCCGGAACCACACGATAATAAACCCCATTTGCCCCATAGGACGGACTAAACCAAACCCCGTTAGCGAGATAATAGGTGGCATTGCCAATCGTTTGAAGCATGGCCCCTGGGGGTAAAGTCGGATAAATCGCCCCCATCGCATAGGCGGTATTCTCGGCCCCGGCGGCATAACCTTCGGCATAGGTGTTCGCATTATTCACATTGGCAACAGTGGCTCCCAAAACGGCTCCTGTGGCGGCGGCCCCGGCAGCATACCAACCCCCACAGTTATAACAACCTGTTGAATAAGTATTAACGACCGTTGGCGGATGATAACCCCCGTAATAAACGCCACCGTAGTAGTGGTTATCGCTCCCATAAACTGTTGTACCGTAGGGACTCGTTGCGTGCCAGGAACCATCTCCCCCCGCCGCATAACCGCCCCGATACCCGTCGGCACTCCAAGAGCCATCACCACCGGAGGCCGTTCCCCCTCGGAAACCTGTGGCACTCCAGGAACCATCCCCCCCGGAAGCTGTTCCCCCTCGAAAACCTGTAGCACTCCAGGAACCACCGCCTCCAGAGGCAAATCCGCCCCGAAAACCTGTGGCATTCCAGCCGCCGCCGCCCCCCACATGGAAAAAGGCTTGGGCGGGACTCCCATAGACGGCCGTTAACACAAGGCTCATCAGACTAATCGCAAGGGGTTTCTTCATGGGTTTGACCTGAAATTAATAGACACAAGTAGAATTTTTAAGGTTTATTCGTAGGGGATTTATCTAAGGGTTCGGGTCTTTTAAAGGGGATCGGTTTAGCGGCATTCGCACGGGAAGATCCAAAGGTATTGGCCGGAATCGGCTTATCTACTTGCCAATTGGTAAAGGTGACTTGGTGACGCAAGCGGGACGGATCATCTCGATAAATCGCACGAATCATGCGGGGCAGTTGATCTTGACGACCGATCCAAATCTGAGCAAAGACTTTATCGGTGGCGATCGCAATTACGTCAGTGCTAATCCCATCTATCACTTGCGATTGACCAATATAGAAGGCTGTTTTTAAATCCCCGGCAATGTCACCGTAGGGATTGGCCACCAGAAAATCGGTGAAAGGAAAATAAATAGCCGCCGTTTCATAGGCAAATTTTAACGCTTCGTCCAGGGTACCAGGAGCCTCGGCGATCGCCACTAAATTTTCCTGGGACGCGAAGGCCACTAGGGTTTTGCCATCGTAATAAAACTCAGAAGCGGGGCCATCACCGGGAGAAAGAACCTGTAATTGATTCGGTCTCTGTAAAATGACGTTGGACAGGGTGTGATAGGCTAACGCGGGCCCCAAACGACTCGGATTTTCGTAAGTCGTGACTGCCGTAAATTGCAGGGTTTTGGCCTTGGCTAGGCGATCGCTCATAGCTTTTAGAATTTCTATGGCCTTGGGTTCCAGGGCCGGGCGGGTTGAGGCGGAGGTGGCCGGGGTCTGAGCCAGGGATGGGGTCACAACCATCGGGGACATCCCACTGACAACACTCAGCAGAATAGTAGGAAAGAGAGAAACAAACCGGGCCAGCATCATCGTTTTGGGGTAGCCAGGGACAGTAGTATATTAGCCTGTTCTTCGGTCAGAGAAAAAGTTTTTAGCGGATCTGTATTTAGCTCCCCGGTGACACTGGAGCCTATTGGCTTTTCCGGTTTAACTGACCTCTGTGACTCGCCAACTGAGTTTTAAGTTAAACCAAAAATTCCAGACAGTGACCAAGGCGATCGCCAAGAGATTAGCCAGATAATGATTAAAGTGGAGAAAATTCACCAAAATATTTAGTACAATGACATTAAGAATCAAACCCGCTAAACAAATTAAATTAAATTTAATCAAGCGTTTAATCCGTTGACGTTTACCCGGTTGACGACGACTAATCTCTCGAAATGTCCACAGATCATTCCACAAAAAGTTATTTAAAATTGCCATTTCTGCCGCCAGAATTTTACTCCGGGTTAAGGGTAAAGCTAACATGGCCGGATCATGAAGAAGAAATAAAACTGCCATATCCACCACGACCCCGGTGCCTCCCACTAAACAAAATTGAATAAATTTGGAGGAACGAGATAGACGTAATCGCAGTAAATGTTGTAAATATTCGCCGTATTGTTTCCATGTCACTTTACTTTCGCCGGTTTGGCGTTCCCGAAAGACATAACCCACTTCGGCGATCCAACGAATATTCCCCCTCGCCGCTACTTCCACCAGAATTTTATACCCCACCGGACTGAGGGTTTTACCGGCGATCGCCTTGCGTTTAACCATGAAATAACCGCTCATGGGATCAGACAACCGGCTAATCACTTCCGGCAGAATTAATAACCCCAACATTTGCGCCCCCCGCGATAAAAAGCGACGGATCAGACTCCATTCACTGACACCGCCCCCCTCCACATGACGGCTGGCCAGGGCTAAATCAGCCCCCTGCTGCATCTCGGCTAATAGTTGCAATAAAATTTCAGGAGGATGTTGTAAATCCGCATCAATCACTCCTAAAATTTCTCCCCTCGCGCCCTGCCACCCCCTGACCACCGCCGTCGAAAGGCCCTTTTCTTCAACCCGTCGCATCACCTGTAATTGGGGATAATCTGCCATTAAATCCGCCGCCATTTTCCAGGTATAATCGGGACTATTATCATCAACAACAATTAATTCATACTGATTTTTTAAAACGGGTTCCAATAACTGGGTTAAAACCTGAATAATGTCTGTAATATTGCCACTTTCGTTATAGGTAGGTAACACCAGGGATAAGCGTAGGGGATCGGAGGAAACCGCCGCAATTTGCAGAGGCCCCTGGGGAACAGACAGAAGGGTTGGAACCATGCCAAAATATAAAATAAAAAATTTGGGGAGACTCCCATGGAATCTAAGGATATTGTAAACTGGCTGCGGGAAAGAACGGAACTGACGTTAATTGGGGAAGAAGTTTTAGACGATATTGCTCCCCATTTCCAATGGTTAACCATTCCTGACCAGCAGGCGATCGCCCGGGCAGGCGAAGTTCCCCAGGGGCTTTACATTCTCTACGAAGGCCATTTGGAGGGAGCAACGCAAAACTTGGGACTATTACCGGGGGAAGTGGTCAATTTAGGGGCTTTGATCTTAGACCATCCCGCCCGGCGCACGGTGCTTACTATCGGCGATTGTCAACTACTCTTTTTAGAGGCGGCCACCTTTAAACAATTTTTGGCAAAATATCCGCAAATTATTCAGACCTTTTCCCAATACCTCGCAACAGAGGTGCAGGAACTCTCGGCCCAACTCTTTTTTGAGCAAGAACGCCAAACGATTTTACGCCCCTATCTCGTCCCCAAAGCCCGTCGCGCCATTATGGGCAAAAGTCGTTATGCCGTGGCCCTACGTTCCCAAATTCGTGAAGCTTTTGCTAGTGGAGAAGCGGTTTTAATTTTTGGTGAGCCGGGTTTAGAGAAAGATAATACGGCGGCTTTGATTCATTTTGGTTCCGCCATCTATCGTAAAGACCCGATGATCAAGGTGAATTGTGCGACCCTCCAGCCCAACGGTGCGGATTTATTCGGTCATGCCCAGGGGAAATTAAGTCTGTTGGAAGCCCTGGGGAAAGGAACCTTATTACTCAATAATATTCAAGAATTACCCAAGTCTTTATTACCGGCGATCGCGGAACTGATTCAACAGGGAACCTATCGCCCCGTGAGTGCCCCCGGCGAAGCATTAGCCCCGGTCAAACGGAGTCAAGCCCGCATTATTGCCGTCTCGGAAACCATCGTTCCCTACCTGAATAATCTATTTCCCAAAACCATTAAAATTCCCCCGCTCCGGGTTAGAAAAGCGGATATTGAAGATTATTTACGGTACTACCTCCAGTTAGCTTGCCACGCCAAAAATATTGCTCCGGTTCCCGTTTCCCAGGAAGCTCTGCGGAAATTACAGGCTTACGATTTTCCCAATAATTTGCGGGAATTATCCAATCTGGTGGAGCGGGCGATTACGCAACTCCAGGGCTGTACGGAAATCACCGAGGAAATTATTTGGCCGTCCCAAAGTAAGCGCAAACAATTTCGTTGGAATTTACTCAATGCCTATCCCCCATTTCGAGCTTTTTTGCGGAGTGCCTGGTGGCCGGATCGTTTAAATTATGGGGTAACCACCTGGGCCTTTGCCGCCATTGTGATCATTCTTTTTATCGGCCCTCAACAGCGCAGTGAAAACTTTGCCTTAAATTTATTTTGGGCCTGGTGGTGGCCGGTGGTTTTAATCACGTTTCCTTTGGTGGGACGACTCTGGTGTGCGGTGTGTCCGTTTATGATCTACGGCGAAATCACTCAAAAATTATCTCTCTGGCTCTGGCCGCGATCGCTGAAGAAATGGCCCCGTCAAGCCGCCGAAAAATGGGGAGGATGGTTTCTTTTTGGTTTATTTACCCTGATTTTACTCTGGGAAGAACTCTGGCATTTACAGAATACGGCCTATCTTTCTGCCTGTTTATTGCTGTTAATTACCGCTGGAGCTATGATTTTTTCAGCCCTGTTTGAACGGCGATTTTGGTGTCGTTATCTCTGTCCGATTGGCGGTATGAATGGCCTCTTTGCTAAACTTTCTATGACAGAATTACGGGGACAACAGGGAACTTGTTCCGCAGAATGTAGCACCTACCAATGTTATAAAGGTGGCCCGCAAAAGGGAGAAGGTCAAGCAACGTTGGGTTGTCCTTTGTATTCCCATCCCGCCCAACTGGAAGATAACCGCGATTGTGTGTTATGTATGACCTGTTTAAAAGCCTGTCCCCATCGTTCCATTGAGGTGAATTTGCGTCCCCCGGCCATTGAACTTTGGACGACCCATCTCCCCCGTCCCTACGAGGTAGCCCTGCTTTTTTTATTATTAAATAGTGTCTTTTTGCGTCGCTTACCGGAAATTGCCTTGGAATGGGATTTAACAATCAATTTTGAACGGTTTTCCAGTCATGCGATCGCCGCGATGGTCGCCCTCAGCTTGCCAACGCTGATTCCCCTACTGGCCCATCAATTCATCCCCCAAAAAAACAAAACCCCCCACCTTTCTTTTTGGGAGTTAGCCTATGGTTATTTGCCCCTAGTATTAGCCGGTAATTTAGCCCATTATTTGCGCTTAGGGTTAGGGGAAGCCGGCACGATTTTACCGTTAACTTTGGCCACTTTTGGCTTAACCGATACTACTTTACCCGTTTTGAGCGCCCATCCGGCAGTGGTGGCCTTTTTACAGGGTTGCGTGTTAGTGTTGGGGGTTTTCGCGGCATTGGTGATTACCCGCAAGATTGGTCGTCAATCCCTCAAAATTCTTTGGCCCCAGTATGGTGCAGTGATGCTTCTGGCTTGGCTAATGAGTCAGATCATTATGGGTTATTAAAC
>JAYKIP010000241.1:0-2729 GCA_035286205.1 Merismopediaceae cyanobacterium | reverse complement strand
TTTTAGTGAACCAAGGAACGGCCAGTGCCAGCGAAATCTTAGCCGGAGCCTTACAGGATAATGGCCGCGCGATTCTGGTGGGGGAAAAAACCTTTGGTAAGGGCTTAATTCAGTCTTTATTTGAATTGTCCGATGGAGCCGGTTTAGCCGTAACTGTCGCAAAGTATGAAACCCCCAATCATCATGATATTCATAAATTAGGGATTGTCCCCGATCGCACCGTTAGCCTAGAGAATTTAACCTTTAGTCAGGTTGCCACCCCGGCCGATAGTCAATACCAGGCGGCAGTGGATTTGTTGAGTAATCCGATTGTCTTAGCCCAGGCAAAAGCCCATTCTTAATAGGTTGCTGGAATGGCCTAAGATTGACGGGCGATCGCTTTGGCATAGGCGGCATCATGTTCAGCAAAACTAATAATAAAAACCCGTTTGGGGGCCGGTTTTTCATAAATGCGATAAACCAGCCGATAACTGACGTGATTCCAGTCAATTTCCAAAGCCCGATACCCCCTAAGTTTCCCCAGTAACCCATGGCTAGGAATGCCTCGCGTTTCCCAGGGATTTAAGGAAAGAATTTGTTCATATTTCGACAAATCTTTCTCTAATTCTGGGGGTAAATGGATTAAATCTTCCCGATCCAGCAGTTTATGCCGTTGGACTTGATAACGCTTTTTTGTAACCACGTTGGACTAACCACTCCTCAATTGCTTGTTCATCAATGGGTTCATCGGCTTCTACGACGGTGATCCATTTACTCGGATCATCTATATCTTTAATCCGTTCCAAGGCTAAAGCTTCTGCCGATTTGCGCGGTTTAACGGGCGTTGATTGGGTAATGAGAAATTCGACAAAATCTAAGACCTGGCTTTGGCGATCGCCGGATAACTGTTGCATTTTATCGGCGACTAACTGAATAGTATCCATAACACCTCCTGAAGGATGGGAGAGCTTTTTGCCCCTAGTTTCTGCTTTTTTCGGAGTCAACCCAAGAAAATTAATGCTTGAGCAATCAAGTTTTAGCTTAACTCACTTTTATGTTGGCCGACTTCTAAACTCTCCTCATCACCATGAGCGATCGCTCCCCCATAATTTATCCAGCATTTGGCCCCGTAACCCGGCGATAACCGAAGGAGCTAAACCCGATGTCTCCGACCCTAGAACCATTAAGACATAAGCCTTTAGCAGTTAATCAGGGAGCCAATATCAAGCCGTTGATGCTGTTTAACTTGGGTTAACCTCGGTTAACTTTCAGTTAACTTTATTGAACTCTGTTTTCTCCATATCTCTCAGATGCCGCTTGATCGCCTAGACTAAAAAAGATTCTCGTTACCTCAGATGCGTTATGGCTACTTTACTAGAACAATTACGGGAAATGACCGTTGTGGTCGCTGATACGGGGGATATTCAGGCGATCGAAACCTTTACCCCTAGGGATGCAACCACGAATCCTTCTCTGATTACGGCGGCGGCCCAGATGCCCCAATATCAAGAGATTGTTGACCAAACCCTAAAAACGGCTCGTGAGGAATTGGGAAAACAAGCGCCGGCGGCGGCAGTGATTACCCTGGCCTTTGACCGGTTGGCAGTGGCCTTTGGTTTAAAGATTTTAGAAATTATTCCCGGCCGCGTTTCTACCGAAGTAGATGCCCGGTTGTCCTACGATACGGAGGCCACGATCGCCAAGGCGCGTTATTTAATTAGTGAATACAAAAAAGCCGGCGTTTCCCGCGATCGCATCCTGATTAAAATTGCTTCGACCTGGGAAGGGATCAAGGCCGCGGAAGTGTTGGAACAAGAAGGCATTCACTGTAACTTAACCCTCCTGTTTGGTCTTCACCAGGCGATCGCCTGCGCGGAAGCAAAAGTCACCTTGATTTCCCCCTTTGTCGGTCGGATTTTAGACTGGTACGTGAAAGAAACCGGGAAAGAATACAGTGCGGCGGAAGATCCCGGTGTGCAATCCGTCACCACGATTTATCACTACTACAAAAAATTTGGTTATCGCACCGAAGTCATGGGGGCCAGTTTCCGCAATATTGGGGAAATTACGGAATTAGCCGGTTGTGATTTATTAACCATTTCTCCCAAATTATTAGACCAATTACAGTCAACGGTGGGAGACTTACCCCGCAAACTCGATCCTGACCAATTACCCGACGATATTACCCAAATTTCCCTAGACAAAGCCACCTTCGATCAAATGCACGCGGCGGATGCCATGGCTTCAGAAAAGTTAGCGGAAGGCATTAGCGGATTTACCAAAGCCCTCGAAGCGCTGGAACATTTACTAGAAGAACGGCTAACTCGGTTAGAAGGGCAAGCGTATATTAATCACGCGGCGGAAGATATTTTTCATGCCTACGATCTCGATGGTGATGGTTTCATTACCCGCGAAGAATGGGCTGGTATTGATGCGGTTTTTGATGCCATTGATGGGGATCACGACGGCAAAATTACCGTTGCAGAGATGGCCGCCGGATTAGGAGCCGCTTTTCGTTTGACCACCGTAGGTTAATACAAAGTTCATTTTAAAAAAGACACGTTTTTAGGTTTGATCCCCCTAAATCCCCCTTAAAAAGGGGGACTGACCACCGCTATTGTGTCTGTTTTCCTCTCTTTCAAAGGGGGGCTAGGGGGGATATGCCCTCTACTTTCTGTCTCAGAGTTGGCTGACTGTGAAGCTCATTATCCCGTTAGAGCATAAGCTTAAACACTGACCAGGGAGGGGCC
>JAYKIP010000240.1:0-2749 GCA_035286205.1 Merismopediaceae cyanobacterium | reverse complement strand
GTAACCAGGCTTTGCGGGCATGGACGGTGAACCGTTGACAACCACCGGCGGCGACCGTTTGCACAAATTCCGCTAAATCTTCGTAGCGATCGCGGTGATCAATGCCAATCCGATGTTTAACGGTGACGGGAATCTTCACCCTAGCTTGCATGGCGGCAACACACTCGGCCACTAATTCGGGTTGGGCCATTAAACAGGCTCCAAAATGACCACTCTGGACGCGATCGCTGGGACACCCCACATTGAGATTAATTTCATCGTAGCCCCAATCCTGACCAATCTCGGCACAAACGGCTAATTGCTGGGGATCATCCCCCCCTAACTGGAGAGCCAAAGGATGTTCCGCCGGGGAATAATCCAGAAGTTTTTGGCGATCCCCATGGACAATGGCCGCACAGGTAATCATCTCGGTGTAGAGCAACACCCGCCGGCTGATTTGACGCAGGAAATAACGAAAATGGCGATCGGTGTAGTCCATCATTGGGGCCACACTCACTAAAGGTTGTTGCACCTCACCCATGGCTTACCCCCAGTCGGGTCGGTAAACAGTTAGGATAAACAATAACAAATTTTCAATTGATCTCGTTGGCTTTTGAGGTACCTATGACCCTAGCACTCACCCCGGATAACGTAGAAACCGTTTTGGATGAAATGCGCCCCTACCTAATTAATGATGGAGGCAACGTGCAGTTAGTGGGCTTAGATGGCCCCGTCGTCAAACTGCGTCTTCAGGGAGCTTGCGGTTCCTGTCCCAGTTCCACCGTCACGCTACGGATGGGCATTGAACGGCGGTTGCGGGAGATGATTCCTGAAATTGCTGAAGTAGAACAGGTGATTTAACCGTAGATCAGCAAAGTTCTGAGTAACCCTCGGCCCAGGGAAACCTTCTACCGATACAATGGGGAAGACTCTCTGGGTTTAGTCGTTGGAACGTTGCTCATGGCCAAAAACAATAACGGCACTGCATTATTCATTGGAGCCTTCGTCGGCGGTTTGGTGGGAACCGTGACCGGATTATTAATCGCTCCCCGGTCCGGGCGAGAAACGCGGCAAATTTTGAAAAAATCTACGGATGCTTTACCCGAATTGGTGGAAGATTTGGCCACCACCCTCCAACTACACAGTGATTCTCTCTCGGAAACAGCCCAGCGCAATTGGCAAGAAACCCTCGACCGGTTAAGAACCGCGATCGCTGCCGGGATGGAAGCCGCTTCCCCGACCGAATCATCCCCGCCCCGGAACGTAGCAGAACCCTTACCGCCAAGTAGCTCTTTAGAGCAAAGATGACCGATGACAGACCCTATTTTCTGGTTAGGACTTTCCCTCGTAATGGTCGCGATGAGTCTAACGGCGGTTTTAGTGGCGGCCTTACCGGCGATCCAGGAAATTGGACGGGCGGCGCGGAGTGCGGAAAAATTATTTGATAATCTGAGCCGGGAGTTTCCACCGACCCTGGAGGCGATTCGGTTAACGGGATTGGAAATTAGCGAATTAACCGATGATTTAAACCAAGGGGTCAAAGGAGCAACGGATTTAGTGCAGAATGTGGAGCAAACCCTAACAACGGCCAAAACAACAGTGACCCAGGTGGGTCAAGGGACTCGTCGCGTGGGGATTGGCTTACGGGCCGCCTGGAGTTCCTGGCAACGTTATCGTCCCTAGAAAATTCTTTCCCAAAGATTAAGCGTATATTAATGGCAAATTCAGGGAGATAGAATTTAAACTCTAGCCAACTCGAAACTTATATTTTGTGGACTTCCGGGGAAATCCCCCTACATCCCCCTTAAAAAGGGGGACTGACCACCGCTAATTTGTCTGTTTTCTCCTCTGTCAAAGGAGAGCTAGGGAAGATTCTATGACTTATGTGTCCACAGTTGCTTCAAAAGGGAGACTTGTTGCCAAGAAGTCAATAACAATGCCTAGAGCGGTGCAACTTGTACTTCGACTTCGGCTACCACTTCGGGATGGAGTTTGATCTGGGCTTTGTAGAAGCCTAAGCGACTAATATCCGGTAAGGTGATCCCACGACGATCAATGTCCTGATTGGTAGCGGCGGCGATCGCCTCGGCAACTTCCTGGGAGGTCACGGTTCCAAAAATGGCTTCGTTTTCCCCGACTTGTTTTTTGATCACAAAACGGCCAACGGTTTGCAGGGCCACTTTCCGGGCTTCGGCGGCTTCTTTTTCCGCTTTGAGACGTTCGAGTTCTTTGGCCCGACGTTGTTCCACTTGACGGATGAGTCCGGGGGTCGCAATCACGCCCAGACCCTGGGGAATTAAAAAATTACGGGCATAACCGGGGGCAACTTCGACTAGATCACCATTTTTACCCAATTTATTAACGGGCTTGCTTAAAACAACTTGTACGCGCTTCGACATGGGGGTTTGAGTCCAATGCTAAAATTTGCTTGTGTAGTCCAATCTATCACTATACAATTTAAAGTCCCCAAAAGACAATCCCTGATAGGCGGTCTGTTAGTCCGGTCTTTCCTTTCTGTCTCTCTATCCGAAAAAAGGGCGATCCAGGGGCAAGGGTTCCGGCGTTGTTTTTGGACAGGATCGTTAATAGTGTTTTAAACCTCGTCTAACTCGAAACCAATAGTTTTCTGATTGCCCAAGGCGATCTCCCTAAATCCCCCTTAAAAAGGGGAACTTATCCCTGAAATGTATCTAAAAAAATTACAGTTCCCAAAATGAACGGGGTTTAATAGTGTTTTAATAATGTTTTTATATTGGTTTGATTGGTCAGT
>JAYKIP010000239.1:0-7660 GCA_035286205.1 Merismopediaceae cyanobacterium | reverse complement strand
GTCACCGTTAAACATCGGATTGGCATTGATCACCGCGATCGCTACGAAGATTTAGCGGAATTTGTGCAAACGGTCGCCGCCGGTGGTTGTCAACGGTTCACCGTCCATGCCCGCAAAGCCTGGTTACAGGGATTAAGCCCCAAGGAAAATCGCACCGTCCCGCCCCTCCAGTATGAAACGGTGTATCGTCTCAAACAGGACTTTCCCCAGTTAATGATTGAAATCAACGGGGGCATTACCACATTGGAACAAACCCAAAGTCATCTCAAGCGAGTAGATGCGGTAATGATCGGACGAGCCGCCTACGAAGATCCCTACCTTTTCGCTACCGTTGATCAAGCTATCTATGGAGACATCAAGGAACCCATATCCCGTCAGGAAATTGTGCAGAAAATGTTGCCCTACATTGACCAATGGTTAAGCCAGGGCGGCCGGTTGCATAACGTCACCCGCCATTTATTAACCCTCTTCAAAGGACAACCCGGTACCAAAGGCTGGAAACGCCACCTCAGCGAACAGGTTCCTTTACCCCAGGCGGGAGTTCATACCCTCCTAGAAGCTTTACAGTGGGTGATTTAGAGAGTTGGGGAGAGGGAGAGACTGGGAGAGAGGAAAAGGAGGCTGATGGGTCTAAAAAGTTGTCACTGGATTGTCATATCCTCGTCATACCCTCGTCAAAGCTGATCCCTATAGTAAAAAGTGTCAGCCCAAAAGCCGTTTTCCTTTTTTGCTCCTCACCGGGCTGACTTTTCCCCTCCCTTTTCCGTATTGGTGTAATGACAATGAGAGATTCTAAAGTCATGTTAGAACGTAATTCTACTCCGAAAAAAACTTCAAAATCCTGGGCCTATCTGGGACTTGTTTTGATGGGCATGGGGGTCGGGATCGGTGGAACCTATGCCATCACGAATCCTCAATGGGCCAATCAACTCCCCGGCATAGCAACGGCGGTCGCTCAGAATACGACTCCTAATCAATCCCCCGCGATCGCCAATTCCGCCAATTCCATTGTCCCCAGTAATTTTGTAATTGATGTGGTGAAAGAGACTGGCCCGGCAGTGGTGAGAATTAACTCGGAACGCAAGGTTAAGGCCGAGGTACCAGAAGCCTTTAATGATCCTTTTTTCCGTAACTTCTTCGGTGGCCAGATGCCCCAGATGCCGGATCAAGTCCAACGGGGTACGGGGTCAGGATTTATTATTAGCCGTGATGGTCAAATTTTAACCAATGCCCACGTAGTCGCCGGGGCCGAGACGGTAACAGTCACCTTAAAAGATGGTCGTAAACTTCCCGGTCGGGTCTTAGGCAGTGATCCCACCACCGATGTCGCTGTGGTCAAAATTTCAGGGGATAACTTGCCGGCGGTGAAGTTGGGCAATTCCGATAATCTACAGGTGGGAGAGTGGGCGATCGCCATTGGCAACCCCCTCGGATTAGATAACACCGTGACCACCGGGATCGTCAGTGCCACCGGTCGCCGTAGTAGCGAAATTGGCGTGGGGGATAAACGAGTAGAGTTTATTCAAACCGATGCGGCCATTAATCCCGGTAATTCGGGAGGCCCCCTCCTCAATGCCAACGGTGAAGCGATCGGCATGAATACCGCCATTATTCAAAATGCCCAGGGGTTAGGATTCGCCATTCCCATCAATAAAGCCCAGGCGATCGCCGAACAGATCATTGCCAAAGGTAAAGTGGATCATCCCTTCCTCGGTATTCAGATGGTACAGGTCACACCGGAACTGAAACAGCAACTGCGTCAAAGTACCGGGGTCATGCTCAAAGCAGAGCAAGGGGTGGCCATTATGCGCGTGGTTCCCGATTCCCCGGCGGATGCCGCTGGCGTTAAACCAGGAGATGTTATTCAAAGCGTCCAAGGCCAAGCCGTACAATCCCCTAGCCAGGTGCAGGATTTAGTGGAAAAAACCCAAATTGGCTCTACCCTGCCACTTCAAGTCAATCGAGATGGTCAAGTGGTCAGCCTCAATGTGAAGGTGGGGGTAATGCCCAATCGGATGGCCCAGTCGGCTCCTTAGGTTAATTTTGGGTCAATTTTGTGAACAAACCCGAAAATTCCCCGTCTAACCTTGACCGTTTCGGGTTCCCATCTGTTACAATGTCTTAACATAAGTTTCAGGGACATCGCCAAATTCCCATTCTGACAAGTTTTTGCCTTCTGCTTAAGCCTGTCCTTACGGTGGTCGTCCCTTGCCTAATTATCTAAGGACGCATTACCCCCAAGACTTCATGGGCAATAAGCCAACGATCGCCGTCTCCCATCTGGGCTGTGAGAAAAATCGAATAGATTCTGAGCATATGCTCGGTTTACTGGTAGATGCGGGTTACGCCGTAGATGCCAACGAAGAAATCGCGGACTACGTTATTGTTAATACTTGTAGCTTTATTGGGGATGCCCGTCAGGAATCTATTAACACCTTGATGGAGCTTGCCCAGACGAATAAGAAAATTATTGTGACAGGTTGCCTGGTACAACATGACTTTATTCAGGGGGGGGATTTACTCGAAGAACTCCCCGAAGCGGTGGCGGTGGTGGGAACCGGGGATTATCAAAAAATTGTTGAAGTCATTCAGCAAGTGGAACAGGGTCAACGTGTCCGAGAAATTTCGGCCAAACCCACCTTCATTGCCGATGAAAAGTTACCCCGTTATCGCACCACCACCGAAGGCGTAGCCTACGTCCGAGTCGCTGAAGGGTGTGATTATCGTTGCGCCTTTTGCATTATTCCCCAACTACGGGGTAAACAGCGATCGCGGCCCATTGAATCCATTGTGGCGGAAGCCCAACAGTTAGCCGACCAAGGGGTACAAGAAATTGTCCTAATTTCCCAAATTACGACGAATTACGGACTGGATCTCTACGGTGAGCCGAAATTAGCGGAATTACTTCAGGCATTAGGCAAAGTTAATATCCCCTGGATTCGGGTGCATTATGCCTATCCAACGGGTTTAACCCCCAAGGTGATCGCCGCGATCCAAGAAACGCCCAATGTTTTGCCCTATCTGGATTTACCTTTGCAACATTCCCATCCGGATGTGCTAAAGGCAATGAATCGTCCCTGGCAGGGTCAAGTCAATGATGACATTATTGAGCGTTTAAAAGCCTCTATTCCCAATGCGGTTCTTCGCACCACCTTTATTGTCGGTTTTCCCGGCGAAACGGAGGCGCAGTTTGAGCATTTAGTGGACTTTGTGGAACGGCATGAATTTGATCATGTGGGGGTCTTTACCTTTTCCCCTGAAGAGGAAACCCCTGCGTTTTATTTACCCCATCCGGTGCCGAAGGAGATTGCCGAACTGCGTCGTCATACCCTGATGACCCGTCAGCAACCGATTTCTGCGCGAAAAAATGCGGCTTGTGTGGGACAAACCGTTGAGGTGTTGATTGAACAGGAAAACCCGGAAACGGGGGAATACCTAGGGCGATCGCCTCGTTTTGCCCCGGAAGTAGATGGTTGGGTGTATGTTCAGGGGGAGGCTTCCCTGGGGACAATCGTACCGGTAGAAATCACGGCGGCGGATGTCTATGACCTATACGGACGGATGGTTGGCTAGGGTTGGCTAGGGTTTCCGAGGTTGAGGGTCAGGTATCACGATAGATAGTCTGAGCTTCTCTGAGGAAACTAATTTGATAGACGGCTTTTAATAATGACTCTTGGTTTTGGGGCGTATCCCTAAGAGTTATTTCAACTCCTAAACGCCCTTGCCATTGTCAACTTCTTTAATTAACATTACTGACTTCATTATGACCATTACTTTTCAGAGCTTGGGTTTATCGGAAGAACGGGCGAATCATTTAACCTCGTTGGGCTTTGAAGCTCCGACTCCGATCCAAGCCGAGGCCATTCCTCTCCTGTTACAGGGACAAGATATGTTGGCCCAATCACAAACGGGAACGGGAAAAACGGCGGCCTATTCCTTACCGATTTTAGAAAAAATTGAACGTCGTCCGGGGGTACAAGCCCTTATTCTGACCCCGACCCGCGAGTTGGCCCAACAGGTGGCTGAAGCGATGAAGGAATTTGCCAATGACCGGCGGCTATTCATTCTGACGGTGTATGGGGGGCAATCCATTGACCGACAAATCCGCAGTTTAGAGCGGGGGGTACAAATCGTTGTGGGAACCCCTGGGCGGGTGATTGATTTGTTAGACCGAGGGAAGTTAAATCTGGAAACGGTAAATTGGGTGGTACTGGATGAAGCAGATGAAATGTTAAGCATGGGTTTCATTGATGATGTGAAAACCATTTTGAAAAAGACTCCCATCGCTACCCGGCAAACAGCTTGTTTTTCGGCAACTATGCCCCGCGAAATTCGGGATTTGGTGAATCAATTTTTGAAAAATCCGGTGACGGTGGCCGTTAAACAACAGCAAACCACCCCGACCCGTATTGAACAACAGGTTTACATGGTGCCGAGGGGTTGGTCGAAGGCGAAGGCTCTGCAACCCATTTTAGAAATGGCTAATCCGGAGTCGGCGATCATTTTTGTGCGGACAAAACAAACGGCGGCGGATCTGACTTCTCGATTACAGGAGGCGGGTCATACGGTGGATGAGTATCACGGTAATCTGAGCCAAATCCAACGGGAACGTCTGGTGCAACGCTTCCGCGACGGCAAGATCAAGCTGGTGGTGGCCACGGATATTGCGGCCCGGGGGCTGGATGTAGAAAATCTCAGTCACGTTATTAATTTTGATCTGCCGGATAACGCGGAAACCTATATTCACCGTATTGGCCGAACCGGTCGGGCCGGTAAAACGGGAACGGCGATCGCCCTGGTGGAACCCATTGACCGGCGGTTACTCAAACAGATCGAGTTTCGCTTAAAACAAAAGATTGAAACCCACCCGATCCCCAATCGTTCCCAGGTGGAAGCTAAACGCTTAGAGAAATTACAGACCCAAATTCGGGAAGCCCTCGCCGGTGAACGGATGGCCTCTTTCTTGCCCTTGGTGCGGGATCTGAGTGTGGAATATGATCCCCAGGCGATCGCGGCGGCGGCTCTGCAAATGATCTATGACCAAAATTGTCCGAATTGGATGAAGACGGATTGGGAAGTGCCGGATATGGGAACGCCTAAACCGATTATTAAGCGCAATAAGTTGAATGAGGGGGGAGGTCGTTCTGAACGCCAAGAACGCCATGATCGTTATGATCGTCAGGAGCGTAAACCCCATCGTTCTTCCGGTCATCGTTACAGCGATCGTCGTCCGGTTTTCAGCGATCAATAAATGGGATCTTCATCCCTCTGTCTATCAGTTTCTCTTCTTGGAAAGGTGTTTCTGATAGGCTAACGTTTGCAAAAAACACTGAATCCCCCCGCCTATCGGCTTCCCTCCTTTCAAAGGGGGGCTAGGGGGGATAATCTTTTGTCTATGCTCCAAAAAGCGTGATGGTATCTTACTGCCCACTGAGAACTTGTTTCAGAATGGTTTCCGTGACCTCATCAGTAATTTTCACCTGACCGATCGCCTCCGGCAGAATAAAACGCACTTTGCCGGCTTTGACTTTTTTATCGGTTTGCAGGGTGTCCAGAATAGCCTGAAAACTGAGATGGGACGGCATTGCCTGGGGTAAACCCGTTTTTTCCAGAAGGGCATTTTGGCGATCGCAGTCTGTTGGTGACCATAATCCAAGATGAACTGCAATTTGACCTGCCGCAACCATGCCCATACCGACCGCTTCCCCATGGTTAACTTGGGAATAACCCGTCAAACTTTCCACCGCATGGCCGAGGGTATGCCCATAATTCAAAATCGCCCGGAGTCCCGCTTCCTTTTCGTCTTGACTGACCACATCCACTTTGGCTTGGCAAGAACGGGTAATCAATGTCGCCAATAATCCCGATGGCAAATCGCTTAAATTTTGTAAACTAGGAGCCGCTTCTAACTGCTCAAATAAAGCTTTGTCCCAAATTACGCCGTATTTAATCACTTCAGCCATCCCCGCCCGAAATTCCCGTGCCGGTAAGGTTTTCAACACCAGGGGATCAATATAAACTAAACGCGGTTGATAAAAAGCCCCAATCAGGTTTTTTCCCTGGGGATGATTAACCCCCGTTTTACCGCCGATCGCCGCATCTACCATGGCCAACAGCGTGGTAGGAACCTGCACAAAATTAATACCCCGTAACCAGGTCGCCGCCGCAAAGCCGGTCATATCGCCAATCACTCCACCACCGAGGGCCACCAGGGTCGAAGAGCGTTCCAGCCGATGAGTTAGGGCCGTGTCGTAGAGGGAGGCAATGGACTCTAGGGTTTTGTAGGGTTCGCCCGCCGGAATGAGATGCACCGCCACCGTAAATCCGGCCTGGGTGAGACTTTGCTGAACCGTTTCGCCGTAGTAGTCAAAAATTTCGGGATTGGAAACTAAAAGGATTTTTTGGCCGAGATTCAGGGTTTGTAACTGTTGCCCCAGGTGTGGTAAAAGCCCTTCACCAATGTGGATTTGATAGGGAGTTTGGGGTAACGGAACAGAAATGACAGTGGACATAGCGGAAGCGGTTTCAGAAGGGGCCATGGGAAGTACAATAACAAAAAATGGTTTTTATTCGAGGTTTATCATTATGCCCGTTGCTGGTGTTGCGGTTTTTATTGCTTATATTTTGGGTCTGACGGGGTTAACCCTGGGTCTGCTGTACGGACTGCGAGCGGTTAAGTTGATTTAAAAGATTTGGCCAGCTAGTGGATGGAGTCCCCCTAGGTTGAGGGGGATTTCGTTTGGGTGGGGTCTGAGAGGGTCAACGGATTACTAAAGCCATCGGTTAGGATGAAATCTGTCGTTGCTTGTTTTTTCCTATGACCTTAACCCCTGGTAACGCGATCGAAACCTACATTCAACGGGTGACGGAATTAAGCCAATCCAGTAAACGGATTCCGACTCCGAGCGAATTGGAAAAAATTGTGACGGATTTGGGGATCACCCCCGAAGAGATTGCGAAGGCGGAGCAGGAAGCTCAGGATCATTATACCCGCGCCCAGGGGTATCTACGGTTGAAATATTGGGATGATGCCATTGTGGAGTTACAGGAGGCGATCGCCTTTAATCCCAGTTCGGCGGCCATGATGTTAGCCTCAGCCCAGGCTTACCTTGGACGATGGCAAAAACGCCATAAACCGGAGGATGCGACCCAATTCCACTGGCAAGTGCGACAATGTTTAGCGATACAGCCGGATTGCGAAGAAGCCTTAAATTTATTACAAAAATTCCAAAAACTGCGTCAACAATTCCGTCAAAGAATTTTGTATGGCGGTATCTTTTGCGGGGCAGTGGCTTTGGGCATGATCGGCTTTTTATTTTCTCAACAAAAATTGCCCTATGTGTTACAAAAACAAAGTGATTTAACATTAATGCGTCAGGAAATACAAAGTCTGCGTCAAGAACAGGCCAATCTTAAAACGACCTTAGCAGAGTTACAGCAGAGTCAAGCGACCAAATCCCAGCGTGAGATAGAATTATTGAATCTTAAAATTAGAAATTTAGAAAAATCCCTTCAGGAATTACAAAAAAATCTTTCTCTGGTGACGATTCCTGTTTTTCCCCCTTCTCCTTAATGATTCCAGACCATCAATGGCCATGATGAAAACGCAAATTTTTGTTGATCGAGGGGGAACTTTTACCGATTTAGTGGCCCTGACCCC
>JAYKIP010000238.1:0-3204 GCA_035286205.1 Merismopediaceae cyanobacterium | reverse complement strand
GCCCGCCGTCACCACCACCGCATTTTTGCCCGGCTCAATGGTGATGTGATTGTCCGTCGCTAACTTTTGGGCGATCGCCGTTAATAAGGGAGGAATCCCCTGGACTGCCTGGTACTGATGATTGGTTGCATCCTCCAAACAACTCGTCAGACTGGCCAACACCGTCGCCGGGGGCGGATAAAACACAATCCCTTGACCTAACGAGATCGTGCCAGGATTTTGACGAATGAGTTGCCCGATCTGGGGAATCACAGGCGATTGCACTGCTTCCATCCGGGAAGCCAAAGGAAAGAAGGTCATAGTGAACGAAGGGCGAGGGTGAGCGATCGGCGAGTCCCCATACAATACCAATTTATTTTTGTGGTGACTTTCAAAACTCGGAGTAGGATAAAAAAAGATTGCAGGGATTGAGATCGGCTTGTGGAAACATTTAACCCCGAACATTTTTTAATTCTGATTGTGGATGATATTCGCTCCAATGTGCATCTGATTGCCGAAATTTTGGACGATGCGGGCTATAACACCACCTTTGTCACCTCTGGCCGCGAAGCCCTAGAACGGGTCAAAACGGCTCATCCGGACCTGATTCTACTCGATTTAATGATGCCGGATATGGACGGATTGGAAGTCTGTGGACACCTTCAGGCCGATCCCACGACCCAGGCCACTCCCGTCATTTTCCTGACCGCCAGTAACGAAAAAAAACATTTACTCCAGGCCTTTGCGACCGGGGCCGTAGATTACATTATCAAGCCCTTTAATGCGCCGGAACTCCTGGCTCGCGTGAAAACCCATCTGGAGTTGAAACAAACCCGCGATCGCCTGGAAAGCACCCTCCACGACCTCCAGCGATCGCAAGCCGGCTTAAGAACCACCACCACCCGGTTAACCACCCTTATTCAAAATTTTCAGGCGGGCATCATCGTCGAAAACGAACAAGGGGAAGTGGTGCTGGTCAATCAGGAATTTTGTCAACTCTTTGGCATTGCCGCCGCCAACAGCGAGACCCCGCCCCAAAATGCTGAACGGAGTTTGATCGGCATTCAATCTTCCCTACTTCGTCTGCGGATTCAACCCCTCCTACTCCCCCAGGAAACCCTCTATTCCCCGGCAACCCACCCCGCCCACCAGATCAGCCATCAGGAAATTCACCTCCGGGACGGTCGCGTTTTAGAACAGGATCGGGTTCCCATTGAACTAGACCAACAATCCCTCGGTTATCTCTGGATCTATCGAGATGTCACGGCCCGCAAACGCATTGCCCAGGCCCAGGCCCAATCCCTCGAACAGGAACGCCGCATTCGTCAACAACTCGCCGAACAAAACGAAGAACTGGCCACCGCCACCCACGCCGCCGAAGCCGCCAACCGGGCCAAGAGCGAATTTTTGGCCACCATGAGCCACGAAATTCGGACACCGATGAACGCCATTATCGGGATGACCGGCTTACTGTTAGATACTCCTCTCAATGCCCAACAGCAGTATTACACCGAAATTATCCGCAATAGTGGCGAAAATTTATTGACGTTGATTAACGATATTTTAGATTTTTCTAAGATCGAATCCGGCAAATTAGAATTGGAAAACCATGCCTTTGACTTAAATCAATGTGTGGAAGAAGCCCTAGACTTGGTGATTCCCAGGGCCAATGAAAAACAAATTGAACTGATTTATCGGTTCGCTCCGACGGTTCCCCGGTACATTGTGGGGGATATGACCCGGTTGCGCCAGATCCTGGTGAATTTATTAAGTAATGCTGTAAAGTTTACCGAAACCGGAGCAGTTACGGTGCGAGTCGAACCCTTCCAGGAGAATACCCTTAGTTTTGCCGTTCAGGATACCGGGATTGGCATTGCCGCCAATCAACAAAGTTGTTTGTTTCAACCCTTTAGTCAGGTGAATGCTTCGATTACCCGTCGCTATGGGGGAACGGGCCTGGGGCTGGCGATCTGTGCCCGATTAGCGGAAATGATGGGCGGTAGTATCTGGATGGAAAGCCAAGGGGCGGTTACGGGTATGGTTCCTCTGCAATGGCGACCCCCAGAAAGTGCGGCTACGGAGGGAACAACCTTTTATTTCACCATTCGGGCCGGGATTCCCCCAGAAACCCCAGCCATTCCCCAGGAAATTCCGTCACCGTTGTTGCGAGGCCGCCGGGTGTTAGTGGTGGATGATGCGGTGGAGAATGGGATTTTTCTGAGGGAATTGTTAAGCCAGTGGCAAATGCAGGTCAAAATGACGACTGCTTCCCGTGAGGCCCTGGCTTGGTTACAGCAGGGGGAAACCTTTGAGGTGGGAATTTTAGATTGGCGGATGCCGGAGATGGATGGGTTACAGTTGGCGGAGGCGATCGCCGCGTTACCATTGGCTCAACCCTTGCCGTTAATTATGATGACGGGGGTGTATCTCTCACCGAAGGAACGTCAGGTGGAAACGTCCGTACAATTTGTGGCCTGGTTACAAAATCCGATTAAAGTGCCTCAACTTCATCAGGCCTTGGTAAGTATTTTTGATACCACTGCGGCAGTGTCAGAATGGGCTAAGGGCTTGCCATCGCGCCCGGCGGAGATTAAAGATTATCCGACCCATTTTGCCCTGCGGGTGTTGTTGGCGGAGGATAACCGGATTAATCAACAGGTAGCAACCCTTTTGTTAAAGAAATTGGGGTATCGGGCCGATGTGGTCAGTAATGGTCGGGAAGTGTTAACCGCTTTGGAGCAAGCCGAATACGATGTCATCTTGATGGATGTGGAAATGCCGGAAATGGACGGTCTGACGGCGACGGCCCAAATTCGTCAAACATCACCGGGCCAACGTCCCTGGATTGTGGCGGTCACGGCCTATTCGATGCTGGGCGATCGCGAACGGTGTTTAGCGGCGGGGATGAATGACTATATCAGTAAACCGATCCGGGTGGAGGAACTAGAGGCGGCTTTAAGTCGTGCCAAGCAAGCGATGGAGATTACGGTATCGGCTTCTTCGATGATTCCGGTCACCCCGGAACCGCTTAAACCTGTTGAGTCCTCTGGGTCTTTAACGGCTCCGCTTGAGGTCACAGCTTCGGTGTTGGACAAGAATAGAAGTTACGCATTGACAGATAGCCTCAAAGATGCATAGCAAGTTTATGCGAACATAGTCTCTGTAATGTTCTCCATGATAAATTGGCGAATAACAGGGATAAATAGCTTTCGGGCAAATTCATAG
>JAYKIP010000237.1:0-13032 GCA_035286205.1 Merismopediaceae cyanobacterium | reverse complement strand
AACCAATCATCAGTACCAGGCAGTCCAGGGGATTCCTCCCTTATTAACGGCGATCGCCCAAAAGTTAGCGACGGACAATCACATCACCATTGAGCCGGGCAAAAATGCGGTGGTGGTGACGGCGGGCGCAAATATGGGGTTTCTCAATGCCGTGTTAGCCATTACCCAGGTGGGCGACGAAATTATTGTAAATACACCGTACTATTTTAACCATGAAATGGCCATTCGGATAGCCGGTTGTCAACCGATTACCGTACCCACCGATGAGCATTATCAATTACAACTCGATCAAATTCAGGCGGCCATTACCCCGAAAACACGGGCGATCGTGACAATTTCTCCCAATAATCCCACCGGGGTCGTCTATCCCGCCCAGGTATTAACCCAAGTTAATCAATTATGTCGAGAAAGGGGGCTTTATCATATTAGCGACGAAGCCTATGAATATTTCACCTATGGGGAGCATACTCATTTTTCACCGGGGAGTTTACCCCACAGTGCTGGCCATACTATTTCCCTGTTTAGTTTATCAAAAAGTTATGGTTTTGCTGGGTGGCGCGTCGGTTATATGGTCATCCCTACAGCCCTATTATTAGCAGTCAAAAAAATTCAAGACACTAATCTAATTTGTCCCCCCATCGTTTGTCAATACGCGGCGATCGCGGCCTTAACCGCCGGACAAGATTACTGTCAACAATTTTTACCGGCAATTGCCCAAAATCGCCAAGCCTTCCTAGCGCAATTACAGCCCTTAGCCGATCAAGTAACTTGGGTCATCCCCCAGGGAGCTTTCTATGGTTTTCTACGTCTGCCGGGGAAACATCAAGACCTTGCCCTAGTGCAACAATTAATTGAACGTTATCAAGTCGCCGTATTACCGGGTTCGACCTTTGGCATGATTGACGGTTGCTATCTGCGGGTAGCCTACGGCGCACTACACTTTTCCCTTTTTCAAGAAGGACTACAACGATTAATCAACGGCTTAGAAAATCTTCTGTAACCCCCCTTCTCCAAACCCTGACTAAAAAGTTTACATTATAAACCACGTCTATTTTAGGAGCTATAATTTTTTGAGATACATTTCAGGTACAAGTCCCTCTTTTTAAGGGGGATTTAGGGGGATCGCCTTGTAAGAGACAAAAACGATGGGTTTCGAGTGAGACAGGGTTTAAGTCAGGGGTAAAGCCGTTAAAACAAAATGAATAGATGTTGCCACCACCGCCGTAAATAAAATCCCAATCAAAGCCCAAACTTGCTTGCCTTGATTATTTTCCACCTTTTCTATTTGTAACTCCATTTTGTCAAATCGCTTATCCACAGAATCCAACCGTTTCTCTATGTTATCAACTTTGGTTTCTACCGTAGCCAACCTGACTTGCACTTGATTTACTTCGCTAGAGAGAACCTCTAACTTCCGATTGATCTCAACAGACATGGTATCTAGCTTTTTGTTCATTTCCGCTAGAACTTCGCGTAAATCCGTTTCGATGATGGTTGGCGTTGGCATAACTCACCCGGTGAATGCAGACTAATACAGCTATTGTAAGGGATCTTTTGGTGGAGAAGCCCCCTATCCCCAAGCCTCGAAAAAAAGAGTTGACATTCGGTAACCCTTACCCCTATAGTAAGAGATCGCGGCCAAAAGGCGTTATTCAAGGCGACTCGACATAAAAACCATTGGACGCACGCCGCCTGAAGATACTGGGCAATGCTTGGAAAAGTATTTCTTAAGTCTTACAGGAGTCTCGGCAATCCGTTTAAACCGCTATGTAGGACTAACTCTCCCTACCGCTAGTCATCTAAACGGCTGATCAAGCAAAGACTTGATCGCAAGCTCATTTTGGACAGTGTTATCCCTTCTAACCCTCCTTTGTGCAAACAAGTGCCCTTTTTAGGGATTTTAGGGGGAGCAAAGCCCACTGAGCGAAAACTTACACTTTATTTTTAGGAGTAGAGGGTTAAACCGTGTCTATCGGTATCTTAGGGACAAAGCTGGGGATGACCCAAATCTTTGATCCAGAAAACGGGACGGCCATTCCGGTCACTGTGGTGCAGGCTGGCCCCTGTGCTGTTACCCAAATTAAAACCCCCGCGACGGATGGCTATAGCTCCATTCAGATCGGTTATTTAGACGTTAAAGAAAAAGCCTTGAGTAAAGCCGAAATCGGCCATCTCAAGAAATCTAATACCTCCCCTGTACGGCATTTAACGGAATATCGTACCGAGGATGTAGCCAGCTACGAATTGGGTCAAACCCTGACAGCGGATCTCTTTAATGTGGGGGATCTCGTAGATGTGGCGGGTCAAAGTATTGGACGTGGGTTCTCCGGCTATCAGAAACGCCATAACTTTAAACGGGGCAACATGACGCACGGTTCCAAAAACCATCGTTTACCGGGTTCGACGGGGGCGGGAACTACGCCGGGTCGGGTCTATCCGGGTAAACGTATGGCGGGACAGTACGGTGCAACGCAGGTCACGGTTCGCCGGTTAACGGTGGTTAAAGTGGATACTGAACGCAATCTTTTGTTGATCAAGGGGGCTTTACCAGGGAAGCCTGGCACCCTGTTGAATATTACCCCCGCCAAAAAAGTTGGCAGAAAATAAGCTCTGAAACGGAACCTCGATCAACGGAAATATTATGGTTAACTGTGTCGTAAAAAATTGGCAAGGGGAGGATGCGGGCGAAGTTTCCCTCTCCCTGAAAGTGGCCAAGGAAGAAAATGCGGGGGCGATCGTCCACCGGGCCGTCCTGCGTCAACAAACAAATGCTCGTCAAGGAACGGCTTCTACTAAAACTCGTGCGGAAGTTCGAGGGGGGGGACGCAAACCCTGGCGGCAAAAAGGAACCGGTCGCGCTCGTGCGGGTTCGATTCGATCGCCGTTATGGCGGGGGGGCGGTGTCAGCTTTGGCCCCAAACCCAAGGATTATGAAGTCAAAATGAACCGTAAGGAACGGCGTTTGGCTCTGCGGACAGCGATCGCCGGGCGGGCCGAAGACTTAATTGCGGTGGAAAGCTTTGCCGAACAGTTAGCGGCTCCCAAAACGAAGGAATTGGTGTCAGCCCTGGCTCGTTGGGGGGTCACCGGTGAAAAACGGGCCCTCCTGATTGTGACGGATATTCCCGAAAATCTCTATTTATCCTCGCGCAACGTGCCTTTCTTGAAGGTTTTACGGGCGGATAGCTTGAATATCTACGACATCATGGTGGCGGATAAAATCGTCGCAACGGCGGAGGCTCTGGCCAAACTGGAGGAGGTTTACAATGACTAATCTGAACGCACGGGCCTTGGCGGATTTAATTGTCAAGCCGATTGTTACGGAAAAAGCCACGTTGTTATTAGAAGACAACAAATACGTTTTTGATGTGGTTCCTAAGGCCACGAAACCGGAAATTAAAGCGGCGATCGAACTTCTGTTTGATGTCAAAGTCACCAAGGTCAATACCGCTCGTCTGCCCCGGAAAACCAAACGGGTAGGACGTTTCCAAGGTTTCAAAACCCAGTATAAACGGGCCATTGTTACCCTCCAGGAAGGCGATCGCATCGAACTCTTCCCGGATCTTTAGGGCTTGGCTCTTCACTCGATTGATGCTACGGGGGACGGTATTCGCCCCTCCTCCTCTCTATTACCCTTGATTACTGATTAACCAACACTATGGGTATTCGTTCCTATCGGCCATTGACTCCAGGAACTCGGCAGGCCAGTGTCGCCGACTTCGCGGAGATTACGAAAAGTAAGCCGGAAAAATCACTGACGACCTACAAACACAATCAAAAAGGTCGCAATAATCGCGGGATTGTCACCAGTCGCCATCGGGGGGGCGGTCACAAACGTCTCTACCGGATCGTGGATTTTCGTCGGGACAAGCGCAATATTCCCGCTAAGGTTGCGGCGATCGAATACGATCCCAACCGCAATGCTCGAATTGCCCTGCTGTTCTATCAGGACGGGGAAAAACGCTATATTCTGGCTCCGGCAAATTTAGCGGTGGGAACCATCGTGATTGCGGGGGAAGACGCGCCCTTTGAAATTGGCAATGCTCTCCCCTTAAGTCGAATTCCCCTCGGTACTGACGTTCACAATATTGAACTGGTGGCCGGTAAGGGCGGTCAAATGGTGCGGGCGGCCGGTGGTTTTGCCCAGGTCGTCGCCAAAGAAGGGGATTACGTCACCCTGAAACTGCCTTCTAAGGAAGTGCGGATGGTGCGGAAAGAATGCTATGCCACCATCGGTCGGGTCGGTAATGCAGATGACCGGAATCTGTCCCTCGGTAAAGCGGGTCGGACTCGGCATTTGGGTCGTCGTCCCCACGTTCGCGGTAGTGTTATGAACCCGGTGGATCACCCGCACGGAGGGGGTGAAGGTCGCGCTCCCATCGGACGTTCTGGCCCCGTTACGCCCTGGGGTAAACCGGCGCTGGGTCGGAAAACCCGCGATAAGAAAAAAGCGAGTTCTAAGCTCATCGTCCGTCGTCGTACCAAATAGATTTTTGCTTACCTTACCTGTGTATTCCTATGGGTCGTTCATTAAAGAAAGGGCCGTTTGTTGCGGAAAGTTTGCTCAAGAAAATTGAGAAGCTCAACGACAAAGGCGAAAAACAAGTGATTAAAACCTGGTCGCGGGCCTCGACTATCCTGCCGGATATGGTGGGTCACACGATCGCCGTCCACAACGGCAAAACCCATGTGCCTGTGTTTGTCTCGGAGCAGATGGTCGGTCATAAACTGGGGGAATTTGCCCCGACCCGTACCTTCCGTAGCCATGCCAAGGGCGACAAAAAAGCCGGTCGCAAATAAGGAGGAACCATGGCCCTAACAGTAGATAAATCATCAGAAGTCAAGGCGATCGCCCGCTATGTGCGGATGTCTCCCTTCAAAGTGCGTCGTGTGTTGGATCAAATCCGGGGTCGTTCCTATCGGGAAGCCCTGATCATCCTAGAGTTCATGCCCTACAAGGCCTGTGAACCGATCCTCAAAACCCTGCTATCGGCCGCCGCCAACGCTGAACATAACGAAGGATTAGAGCGCGCCAGTCTCGTGGTGAGCCAGGCCTATGCCGATGGTGGCCCTAGTCTCCGTCGGTTTCGTCCCCGCGCTCAAGGTCGAGCCTACCAAATTCGGAAACCCACCTGTCACATTACGGTGGCCGTTGCTCCCACCCTCGAAGACTAACTCTTTCATTACTGGCGCATAAGGTACAACTCATGGGACAAAAAATTAATCCAATCGGCTTCCGTCTCGGCATCACCAAAGAGCATAAATCTTGCTGGTATGCGGACAGTAAGCGTTATCCCGAACTCTTACAAGAAGATCAACGCATTCGCCAATACGTCGAAAAAAATCTGAGTAACGCCGGCATTGCCGACATTCGGATTGAACGTAAAGCAGACCAGGTGGAATTAGCCATCCATACCGCCCGTCCAGGGGTTGTCGTTGGGCGTGGGGGTCAAGGCATTGAACAACTCCGTCTGGGTCTCCAAAAAATGCTAGGGGGCACTCGTCAAGTTCGCATTAATGTCATTGAAGTGACCCGCGTAGATGCCGATGCCGCTTTGATGGCAGAGTATATTGCCCAACAACTAGAAAAACGGGTCTCCTTCCGTCGGGTTGTGCGTCAAGCCATCCAACGGGCCCAACGGGCTGAAGTGAAGGGCCTCAAAATTCAAGTGAGCGGTCGTCTCAATGGCGCAGAAATTGCTCGTACTGAATGGATTCGGGAAGGTCGTGTTCCCCTCCACACCCTGCGGGCCGATATTGATTATTCCTACCGCACTGCTAAAACCACCTACGGGATTTTAGGCATCAAGGTTTGGATCTTCAAAGGGGAAATCATTCCTGGGCAAGAGGTCGTCCCCGTCCCCGCCCCCACCGCTCAACCCCGTCGTAAAGGTCGTCGGCAACAGTTTGAAGACCGTTCTGACGCGAAGGAATAGGGAATAGTGTTTAGGGAATAGGGAATAGTTCTCAGGTCAGCGATCAAGGCTGAATGATTGACTGTTCATGCTTAACCCTCAATGACTAACGATTCACTCTCAACTATTCACTCTTAACTACTAACGATCAACTCATTATGTTAAGTCCCAAGAGAACTAAATTCCGTAAGCAGCAACGCGGACGGATGCGGGGGTTAGCCGAACGGGGCAGTAAGCTCAATTTCGGGGACTATGCCCTGCAAGCAACGGAACCCTGTTGGATCACCTCTCGCCAAATCGAAGCCGCCCGTCGAGCCATGACCCGTTATATCAAACGGGGGGGGAAAATCTGGATTCGGATTTTTCCGGATAAGCCGGTTACCATGCGTCCGGCCGAAACCCGGATGGGTTCTGGGAAAGGTTCCCCGGAATTCTGGGTAGCGGTGGTTAAACCCGGTCGGATCATGTTTGAACTGGCAGGGGTTTCCGAAGAGGTGGCCCGGGAAGCGATGCGCCTAGCGGCTCAAAAGTTACCCATTAAAACCAAGTTTATTTCCCGTGAAGAGGACTACGTTTAACCATGGCTCTCCCTAAAATCCAAGATGCGAGAAGTCTGAGCGATGAAGATCTAGTCGAGGCTATTCTCGCCGCTAAACGGCAATTGTTTGAACTCCGCTTTCAACAGGCGACCCGTCGTCCCGTCAAGACCCATGAGTTTAAGCATACCCGTCACCGTTTAGCCCAGTTATTAACCGTTGAACGGGAACGTCAACTTTCAGCGCAAAGCGAGGCTTAATTCCCTATGGCAGCTAAAGAACGAGTGGGTACGGTGGTCAGCAATAAGATGGATAAAACCGTTGTGGTTGCTGTGGAAAACCGCTCTCCTCACCCTAAGTACGGCAAGATTGTCGTGAAAACGAAAAAGTTTAAAGCCCACGATGAGGAAAATCAGTGTCAAGAAGGCGATCGCGTCCGGATTCAGGAAACACGCCCCCTGAGTAAGACCAAACGCTGGAAAGTCACCGAGATTCTGAGTCATCAACCCTAGTTATTGGTAATCGCTATGATTCAACAACAAACCTATCTCAACGTGGCGGATAATAGCGGCGCTCGCAAACTGATGTGTCTGCGGGTCTTGGGTACGGGCAACTGTACCTATGGGGAAATCGGTGATCAAATTATTGCCGTCGTGAAAGATGCGATCCCCAATATGCCGGTCAAAAAATCCGATGTGGTCAAGGCCGTTATTGTGCGGACGAAAAAAACCGTTCGTCGGGATAGTGGTATGAGTATCCGCTTTGATGACAATGCCGCCGTCATTATCAACAATGATGGTAACCCCAGGGGGACACGGGTATTTGGCCCGGTTGCCCGCGAATTACGGGATAAAAACTATACAAAGATTGTTTCCCTCGCCCCGGAGGTACTCTAAATGAGAGCAAACGCAGCTAAGCGGACTGTAGCTCCCCAACGCTACAAAATGCACGTCAAAACAGGAGATACCGTCCAAGTCATTTCCGGTCGGGATAAGGGCAAGGTTGGTGAAGTGTTAGAGGTGAACCCGACTCAAAGTACGGTGATCGTCAAAGGTGTCAATATACGCACCAAGCACGTTAAACCTCAAGCCGAAGGGGAATCGGGTCAAATCAAGACCTATGAGGCTCCTATCCATAGTTCTAAGGTGATGTTGTACTCCACCAAGGAAAAAGTTGCTAGTCGCATCTGTTACACCTTTACCGAGGATGGTCGCAAGGTACGGATGTTGAAAAAAACCGGAGAAATCCTAGACAAATAGGGAATGGGGCATCGTGAACAGGCAAGAGGGAAATCATCCCCTACTTCCGCTTTGTCAACACGACTAACCATCCACTCAATCCTAATTAACTCTCTGACCAAGCCCAGGGAAAGACAACCACTATGACTCAGCGATTAAAAACAGTTTATCAGGAGAAAATTGTACCTAAACTCAAGGAAGAGTTTGGTTACAAGAATATCCACGAAGTTCCGAAGGTGATCAAAATTACGGTCAACCGGGGGTTAGGAGAAGCGTCCCAAAACGCCAAGGCTCTGGAATCTTCGATCGCCGAAATTAGCACGATCACGGGGCAAAAACCGGTGGTAACCCGTGCCAAAAAAGCGATCGCGGGCTTCAAAATCCGTCAAGGAATGCCCGTCGGGGTAATGGTAACGTTACGCTCCGAGCGGATGTATGCCTTCTTGGATCGTTTAATTAACTTGGCTCTGCCACGCATTCGGGACTTTCGCGGGATTAGCCCCAATAGTTTCGATGGTCGGGGTAACTACAGTTTAGGGGTAAGGGAACAACTCATCTTCCCCGAAATTGATTACGACACCATTGATCAAATTCGCGGTTTGGACATCTCGATTATCACCACCGCTAAGACCGATGAAGAAGGTCGGGCTTTATTAAAAGCGATGGGTATGCCCTTCCGAAACCAATAGATTAGGGAATAGGGAAAAGGGAATAGGGAATAGTGTCCAGTCAGGAGTTTCAAACTGTTAACTGCCAACTATTCACTATTAACTCTCAACTATTCACTAAAAATCATCCCTGATAGAGACACAATGTAAGGAATAATGGCATCTACCGATACAATTTCCGATATGCTCACTCGCATCCGTAACGCCTGTGCCGTGAGACACCCCACAACCGAAGTTCCCACAACTCGGATGACCCGCAGTATTGCCCAAGTTTTGAAAAGTGAAGGCTTTATTGAGGACTTTACTGAAGTAGGCGAAGGCGTTAAAAAGTCCCTCGTTCTGACTTTGAAATACAAAGGTAAGAACCGTCAACCCTTAATTAATACCCTCCAACGGGTGAGCAAACCTGGTCTCCGGGTCTATTCGCCTTCTAAGGACATTCCTCGGGTTTTAGGCGGCATTGGGATTGCGATCGTCTCGACTTCTCACGGGATTATGACCGACCGCGAGGCCCGTCGTCAGGGGATTGGTGGCGAAATCCTTTGTTACATCTGGTAGTTAATAGTTAATAGTTAATAATTTAAAGACTAAATACTATTTACTAAATCCGATTGACTCCAAAAAGTATGAACCTTTAACCCGTAAAAATTATGTCTCGTATTGGCAAACGCCCCATCCCCGTCCCTGCGAAGGTGACTGTGGAGATTCAGGGCTTATCACTGACCGTTAAGGGGCCGAAAGGTACTCTCGAACGCCAACTCCCCGATAAAGTGCTCTTGACCCAGGACGGTGAAACTCTGACGGTTACTCGTCAGGATGAATCCCGCACCGCCAGGGAACGTCACGGTTTAGTCCGTACCCTCGTCGCCAATATGGTGGAGGGCGTTTCTAAGGGCTTTGAACGTCGTTTAGATATTCAAGGGGTGGGTTATCGGGCCCAGGCCTCCGGTAGCAAAATTGTTTTAAACGTGGGCTATAGTAAACCCGTTGAAATGGAAATGCCCAAAGGGGTTAATGTCGCCGTTGAAAATAACACTCAAGTCATTGTCAGTGGCATTGATAAAGAGTTAGTCGGTAACGTGGCGGCTAAAATTCGGGCGGTTCGTCCCCCTGAACCCTATAAAGGCAAAGGCATTCGTTATCTGGGTGAATTTGTCCGCCGTAAAGCTGGTAAGACAGGGAAGAAATAGACTATGAAAGCATCTCGCAAAACGTTAGTACAACGCCGTCATCAGCGGATTCGTAATAAGGTCGAGGGGACTCCCCAACGGCCGCGTCTGGCGGTTTTCCGTTCTAATCAACATATTTATGCCCAGGTGATTGATGATGTGGCCCAACATACCTTGGCGGCCGCTTCCACCCTTGACCCAGATTTACGGGAGAAATTAGCTTCTAGCTCGACCCAGGAAGCTTCGGCAGAAGTGGGTAAGTTAATTGCTCAACGGGCGATCGCCGCCGGGATTGAACAGGTGGTCTTTGATCGCGGGGGAAGCTTGTATCACGGTCGGGTGAAAGCTCTCGCTGATGCGGCCCGGGAAGGCGGCTTACAATTTTAAACAACCAGTCAAACTAATAGGGGTAAAACTATGGCAAAGCGTCGTAAAGGCAGTCGCACCAAAGCCAAAGAAACCAACTGGCAAGAACGGGTTATCCAAATTCGTCGGGTCAGTAAGGTGGTCAAAGGCGGTAAAAAACTTAGTTTCCGGGCGATCGTCGTCGTTGGGAATGAGAACGGTCAGGTCGGTGTCGGTGTCGGTAAAGCCGGTGATGTGATCGGAGCCGTCCGGAAAGGAGTCGCCGATGGCAAAAAACAACTGATTGATGTGCCTTTAACCAAAGCAAATTCAATTACCCACCTCACCAAAGGAGCCTCCGGCGGAGCCAACGTGATTATGCGTCCTGCGGCCCCTGGTACTGGGGTAATTGCGGGGGGGGCGGTGCGTACCGTCCTAGAATTAGCCGGTGTTAAAAATATTTTGGCCAAACAATTAGGCTCTAATAACCCTTTAAACAATGCTCGGGCCGCAGTAAATGCCTTAGAAACCCTGAGAACGTTTGCCGAAGTCGCCGAAGAACGCGGTCTGCCCCTGGAGCATCTTTACACCTAATTCACCCTACCCAATTCATCCTGAGTCAGCGACTTGAACATCTAGGAAATCTAGGAAATAAGCTAGGAATTATTGATTATGCGATTACATGAACTCTCCCCTAAACCAGGGGCAAAACAAAGGGGCCGTCGGGTCGGTCGGGGTATCTCGGCAGGCCAGGGGGCTAGTTGTGGTTTTGGGATGCGCGGTCAAAAATCGCGTTCAGGAACCGGGACAAAGGCTGGGTTTGAAGGGGGACAAATGCCTCTCTATCGTCGTTTGCCGAAACTCAAGCATTTTCCGTTAGTGAATCCCAAGCACTATACGATTGTGAACGTCGGTAAGTTGGCCGAATTGCCCGCCAAAACCGAAGTCACCCTGGAAAGTTTGATGGAAAAGGGGATTGTCACCACGAATGATGGCCCCTTAAAAATTTTAGGCCATGGTGAATTAAGTGTTGCTTTAACTGTCAAAGCGGTGGTGACCCAGGCCGCCCAACAGAAGATTGAGGCAGCCGGCGGCAGTGTTGTCAGTGAATAGACGATGACAGACTGTTAGACTGATCACAATTAACCGTTAAAAAACTTAAAACTATGGTCGTTAGTCGAGATAAATCGCCCACAGCCCAGGAGACTTTCCTGCAAATGGCTCAAGCGGCTGGCCTACGGGGACGGCTCTTGATTACCATTGGGCTGTTAATTTTAGTTCGTTTAGGCATTTTTATTCCGATTCCCGACATTGATCGCCAAGCTTTTGCCCAGGCGATCGCCAATAGTCCCGTCCTCGGTTTTCTCGACATCTTTACGGGTGGAGGGATCTCGACGATTGGGATTTTTGCGTTAGGAATTTTGCCCTATATTAATGCGTCTATCATTATTCAACTGTTAACGGCGGCGGTACCGGCCCTCGAAGATTTACAAAAAAATGAAGGGGAAGCGGGACGACGAAAAATTTCCCAATATACTCGTTATATTGCGGTGGGTTGGGCGGTGATTCAAAGTGTGGGTTTGACGGTTGGATTATTGCGACCCTATGCCCTGAATTATTCCCCCTTCTTTGTTGTTCAAACCAGTTTGGCCCTCACGGCTGGCTCTTTGTTTGTCATGTGGCTCTCGGAAATCATTACGGAGCGGGGCATCGGGAACGGAGCCTCTTTGTTGATTTTTGTGAACATTGTGGCCACTTTACCCCAAACCCTGGGCAATACCATTGATTATGCCCAAACCGGTGGACGACAAGCGATTTTTCAGGTGGTGACCTTACTGTTAGTGTTCCTCGTCATGATTGTGGCGATCGTCTTTGTGCAGGAAGGAACGCGCCGTATCCCGATTATTTCGGCCCGTCGTCAGGTCGGCAAACGTCTCTACCGGGAACGTACCAGTTATTTACCCCTGCGGCTCAACCAAGGCGGAGTCATGCCGATCATTTTTGCGTCGGCGGTGTTAATTTTACCCTCTTCCCTGGCGGGCTTTTTAAATAATCAACAAAATTTAAGTGCCTTTTCCCAGGCGTTAATTCCGGTGATCAATGCCTTGCAACCGGGTACTTGGGTTTATACGATTGTTTATTCGGTGATGATTTTCTTTTTTAGTTATTTCTACGCCAGTTTAATTGTCAACCCGGAAGATGTTTCTAAGAATTTGAAAAAAATGGGTTCCAGTATTCCGGGGATTCGTCCTGGTAAGAAAACAGAAGAATATTTGGAAGGGGTTTTAAACCGTCTAACGTTTTTAGGGGCGATCTTTTTAAGTGTGGTGGCAACGGTTCCCATTTTTGTGGAGCGAGCAACCGGGGTAACCACCTTCCAAGGTTTAGGGGCAACTTCCCTATTAATTTTGGTGGGGGTAGCCATTGATACGGCGAAACAGATTCAAACCTATGTGATTTCTCAACGTTATGAAGGCATGATTAAGCAGGATTAAAAAGTTTCTTTTTTCCTGAATGTAGCTAAAAATGTTTGTTTTTTCCCCCTTTTTAGGGGGTATTTAATTTATTACATGATCTATTAATGGGAGTGGTTGTTATGGCTCAAGGTAAAGGTTTGTTATTTTTAGGGGCACCCGGATCGGGGAAAGGTACTCAAGCCCAAGTTCTCGCGGAAAAGTTGGGTATTCCTCACATTTCTACGGGGGATATGTTACGGCAGGCGATCGCCGATCAAACGGAGTTAGGGAATCAGGCCCAAGGCTATATGAATCGTGGTGAACTGGTTCCGGATGAGTTAATTTTAGGGTTAATTAAAGCGCGTTTAGGGGATCAAGATGCGTCTGAGGGTTGGATTTTAGATGGTTTCCCCCGTAATGTACCCCAGGCAGAATTTTTGGATCAACTTTTGACGGAAATTGGCCAGCATCTCCATTGGGTGATTAATCTGGCGGTGCCGAATGAGGCGATTATTCAGCGTCTTTTGTTGCGGGGTCGGGCCGATGATACAGAAGAAACCATTCGTAACCGGTTAGTTGTCTATGAAGAAAAAACGGCTCCTTTAATTGCTTACTATCAAGAACAGGGCAAGTTACAAATGATTGATGGCGATCGCGCTCCTGAATTGGTTGCTGAATCGTTACAACAGTTAGTGACAGCCTAAA
>JAYKIP010000236.1:0-3855 GCA_035286205.1 Merismopediaceae cyanobacterium | reverse complement strand
GCTTGAACAGGCAGGAGGCCCATCCCACAAAAAATAAAGCAGATATAAAGAATTGCAAATCTGGGGGACAGGGACAGAAAACGGGATCTAAGATGAAGAATCATACCCCTAACTGCTATGAATACCGGGCTTTTAACCCTACTTTTGGCGACGACCTTGCTCGCTCCCACTTCCTCTTTAGGGTCTTCCCAGGCCTCAGAACTCCGATCGCCTTCCTCGCCGGTCAATAGGACTTGGGAATCGAGGGCCCGTCAAGTCGAACAGTATTTTGAATTAGCCTTGACCTATACGCATCAGGGGAAACTAGAAGAGGCGATCACCTCCTATCAAAAGGTTTTAAAACTGGAACCGGAGCATGGGGATGCCCACTATAACCTCGGTTTATTGCAGTATGCCCAGGGCAATATTTCCCAAGGCATGATCCACTTTCAGCAAGCGATACAAATTAGTCCCCAGGTCAGCGATGCCTATATCTGGTTAGGGAAAGGGTATTACAGCCAGGAGAAAGTTCCTCAAGCGATACAACTGTGGGAAAAAGCCATTGAAATTGATCCCCAGTCCGTCTATGCCTACAACAGTTTGGGAGATGCCTGGACAGCCCAGGGGGACTACACCAAGGCGATCGCCTACTATCGTCAGGGATTGACCCACCCGGATCAAGAAGGCATTCCCGTGAGTGCCCACACCCTCGCCCACAATGGTTTAGGCTATGCCCTCCAACAACAGGGAAATCTAGAAGCGGCAATTACAGAATATCAAGCCGCCCTCAGTCTTGACCCCACCTTTTCCCCCGCCCAGACCAATTTACAACAAGCCCAACAACAAATCCGCTAGTGGGTTCGCCTTTCTTTTCTCTATTCCCCCGTAAAAATCCATGGATGCTGATTTTATCCAACAGGCCCGTGCCTACAAAAACGAATTGATTGCCCATTTATTTGGCCGCCCGGAAACTCCCGATGAAGACGACCAAGCCAGTTTGCTCCGCCAGATTCCCCAGGGTAGCAATATTGTGGGGGTGGGGTTTGGCCACAAGATGACCCAGGGAACGCAATCCAAAGAAGAACCGGTGATTCGCATCTATGTGAAGGTGAAACTGCCCCTTGCTGAAATTGCCCCCGCCTTTCGCATTCCCCCGGAGATTAACGGCATTGAAACCGATGTGATTGAGGTGGGAACCCTGGAACCCTTTGCCCCCTGCGGTGTTTCTGTGAGTCATCAACAGGGCAAACCGGGGACGATTGGCTGTTTAGTGCGGAAAACCAATGGCAGTTCTAACGCCGATTTTATTTTGTCCTGTAACCATGTTTTAGCCAATTCTAACCGCGCTCGCATGGGGGATTTTATTGTCCAACCGGCCATTAGTGATGGTGGAACCCAGGTGGTGGCCCAGTTAAGTGACTTTCAACCGCTCAATTTTACCGGGGGCAAGAATTTCATGGATGCGGCGATCGCCCAGGTCTTCAATGCGGGAACGATTACCCCGGATATTAAAAATATTGGTCGTCTGAATCCTCAACCTTTGGCGGCCCAGAGGGGACAATCGGTGATCAAAAATGGGCGAACAACGGGTTTTACCCAGGGCATTATCCGTGATCCGTTGGTGGATATGTCTATTCCTTACCCCGGAAGTGGCTTTGCGTTGTTAGAAGATCATATTCTGATTGACAATAGGGCCGGTGGTTCCTTTAGCCTGGTGGGGGATTCCGGTTCGTTGGTGGTCGAAAGCACCTCTAAACGTCCCGTGGGTTTATTGGCGGCCGGCGGCACCGGTTTTACCTTGGCAAGTCCGATCGCTCCTATCCTTGCCCGTTTCCAGGTCAGAATTGTTTAAGGTGAGGTGACCTGGGCAATCGCCGCTAGAATGGCCGCTTTTTGTTCCGCATCGTAGTCCCACCGCTCAATAAAGGCTTGATAATTCCCCTGACCTGTTGTGACAGTGGTTTTTAGGGCCAGTAATTTCGGGGTTAGGGGAGGCAAAGCCAACTGATTGATTAAATTAACTGTGCGTTGACGGACTTGCTCCGAGCCTTGGGCTAACTCTGGGGACTGTTGCCGACGGTGTAAGACCGCAGTGGCCGAGGCCATGGCTAAATTTTTCACTAATAACTCACTGACGATCTCTGGGGAGGTCTGGAGAGCCGCCAGGAGGGCCGGAGAAGGTTGATCCGCCTGGGGAAGATCCGCCGTCAGATAGGTGACAAAAAAGCCCCTCGCACCATTTTCGGTCTGCACCAGGGTTTTTACCTGTTGGGCAAAGGCTTGGTCATCTAACCGTTGTTCGGCGATCGCCGTGAGTAACGCTTGACTTTGGGTAATAGCCGCTTCAAAGGTCACAGGAGTTTGGGAAAGAATCATGGGAGACGGGTCAGCCATCACAAGGGCATGGGAAAGGATCATCCCTGACGCTAGAGCCAATAAGAACCCTAGGGGAAACAACAGAGGCATCAATCTCTAAGACCTCTCAAATCGAATTAGATGGCGAATAGATTTAAGTTTAATAATAATCGTAATCTTTTTCTGGGACTAAGGCCGGTAAGGTAAAATTGGAGGGATTGCGCAAAAAAGCGTAGGCTTCCTCTTCCAATCGGTGGATCAAATAGGGTTCTAGGGAATTACTATGGCGTAAACTCGCTAAATAACCTTCGGTGTAGAGACGCAGTTCTTCCATGCGACGACCTCGATTCCAAAGATCCACCATGGCATCGGTTAACCGTTGATAGTAACGGATTGTAAGAGGGTCTTGTAACATGAGGGAACAATCAAAAACTGTAACTATATTCTAATTATATTTTACTTTACCCCCATAACTTCCGCCGAGCCAAAAAGATCGGATGACCTAAGATTAGGGATTTTTATCGGTAGGAGCGGGAGAAGGAGAGGGATTTTTTTTGCTTAAAATCTGTCCTAAACCCCAAGTCGCGCTAAAGGTGATTAACGTTCCCAAGAGACCGGCCACAGAGGTACTGAGGGGAGCCGGTAGCCCAGAAACTTGGTAATCTTTGAGTTGGGCGGCGATCGGGATGGGGGAAGCGGTTTCTACAGCTTTTTCGTGAAATTGCAGATCCTGGGCAACGCGGTCTAAGCCGTCGGGGTGGGAACTGGCCCAGGGGGAAAGGGCGATCGCCACAAAACAGGAGAAACTAAAGAAACCGAGATAAATTTTGCTGAAAGGTTGACGCATAGTGACCTAAAAGTACGTAATAAATTGAAATAAATCGCGTTAAATATCAGTAACAATTCCGGGAATGGGTGGTTAAATTTGTTTCCACAATCGGGGCGGATCGTAGAGTAATTCTGGGCGCGATCGCCAAATATATTGAACGGCAAAGAGAGTAATTAAACTTTCCCCAATGCCAATGAGACTATGCCAACCCAACAACGCCATTAAGCCCATGACCCAGGGAACCGTTCCCGATAAAGCTAATTCCACCGCCGTCAGGAGAGCCGCCATCATCACACTCACCCAAGCCGCGATCGCCGTTGCCCAGGCCATCCCTTGCCAACGATTACGTCCGAACCATAGCCGTAGAAACTTGTAGAGGTAATAACTGCCAAAGGTTGCGACCACACCAATGTTCAAAATATTGGCTCCTAGGGCTAAAATGCCGCCATCGTGAAAAAATAATGCCTGAACGATAAAGACCACCGATAACACTAAACTTCCTGCCCAGGGCCCCAATAAAATGCCTGCGAGGGTTCCCCCCAATAAGTGGCCGGAGGTTCCCCCCGGAATGGGAAAATTAATCATCTGCGCGGCAAAAATAAACGCGGCACAAACCCCCATCAACGGTACCAAGCGTTCTTGGAATTGGTTTTGCACTTGTTTGAGGGCGATCGCCAAAAATCCGAGGGAAA
>JAYKIP010000235.1:0-3386 GCA_035286205.1 Merismopediaceae cyanobacterium | reverse complement strand
GCCGTAATTCAGTACATTAAAATTTTTAGCTTTCCTGTATTACTTCCCTATTTTTTCTGTCGGGATGTGGAGAAGTGCTTTTTTAGGGGGAAGACTGGTAACGGTTGAGCGATTAAGAGAATATACGGAAAATGCCGATTGATGGCACTTTTGGTTGCTTCACCCCTATCAGAACTGCTATATCTTAAGAAGAAGGGCTTTAAGTCGTCTTTCTGATAATTTGTCACTTCTGGTTTTTCATGGAAGGTGATGCTTCCCTAAGACAATCTCCGGCACCGGAGACTGCGCCCATTGTGCCGACAGTAGGTTACTGGCAAAAGATCGCGGCAATTTGTCCTGGGGTGATTTTTGGGATTGTGCAGAAATCGGATGGCTCTATTGTTTTTGAATATGTTAGCCCGGCGGCGGAGGTTATCCATGAACTGAGTCAAATGGCTATTTTAGAGAATGCGGATCTCCTATTTCAGCAGTATCATCCCGATGATCGAGAAGCTTATTGGCAAGCGGTAACCATTAGTCGAGAAAATCTGAGCGTCTTTTCCCACGAGTGGCGGATTATTACTCCCTCCGGTCGGGTGAAATGGTTAAAGGGTAATTGTCAGCCGGAATTGCGGGCTAATGGTGAGGTGGCTTGGTACGGCATGGTGGAAGAGATTACCCAGGAAAAACTCCGGGAAATTGAATTAGCAGAATGGCGCGATCGCTATCAACTGGCGGAACAGGCAAGCGGTCAAGTGTTATATGAATATCATTTTGCTGAAGATCGCATTATTTGGGGAACGAATGCCCAGGAAATCCTAGGATATGCCCCTGAGCAGTTACCGTTGAGCCTAGAGGATTTTAATATCTTAATTCACCCCGAAAATTATGGTCATTTTTTGGCGGCGATAGAACATGCGTTGCAATATCAAGTTCCCTTTTCTGGAGAATACCGGTTACGCCATCAGCAAGGTCATTATCTTTGGATCGAAGACCGCGGCCAATGTTTAATTAATGCCCAGGGAGAGATGATCGGGGTGATTGGGATGTTAGCGGATGTGACCGATCGCAAAGAAACGGAGTTAACGTTAATCAAGTTGAAAAAGTTACATCGGGAAGCCCAACGCATTGCTAAATTGGGTAATTGGGAACTGGATTTAAAAACGAATTATTTATACTGGTCGGAGGAAATTTTTCAGATTTTTGAGATTAATCCCCAACAGTTTGCTCCCTCCTATGAAGGTTTTTTAAAGGCCATTCATCCCGATGACCGGGAAAAGGTTAATGATGCCTACCGTCAACATCTCCACGATCAAACGCCCTATCAAATTGTGCATCGTTTGTTGATGCCGGATGGTCGTGTTAAATATGTACAGGAGCAATGTGAAACGGTGTTTGAAGCGGATGGCACGCCGTTAGTATCCCAGGGGACGGTGCAGGATATTACCCAACTCCGAAAAACGGAAGAAGCCCTAAAAGAATTTAATCAATCCCTAGAAGCGTTGGTGATTGAAAGAACCCGTGAGTTAAAAACCAGTGAGTCCCGTTTCCGTCGCCTATTTGATTTGAATGTGGTGGGTATTATTTTCACCGATTTTACGGGAGCGATTACTGATGCCAATGATTGTTTTTTAGAGATGATTGGTTATTCACGGGCAGAGTTAGAAGCGGGTCAAATTAACTGGCAAACTTTAACGCCGCCTGAATATATTGACTGGGATTTGGTGGCGATCGCCCATTTAAAAGCTCAGGGGGCCATACAACCGCGTGAAAAAGCCTATTATCATAAACAAGGTCATTTAGTGCCAGTATTGATTGCCGCCGGGCTTATTGCCAACGAAACGAATGAGTGTATTTGCTTGGTGATCAATATCAGCGATCGCAAACAAGCCGAATTACAATTACAAAATTTATCGGAACGGTTAACCCTTGCGTTGCAGGCCGGGGCGATCGGTTCCTGGGAATGGCATTTGGGAGCAACAACCTATTGGGATCAAGAAAACCTGAAACTTTATGGATTGCCGACGGATAATTCGATAGTGCTTTTTGAGCAATGGATAGAATATGTTCATCCCGAAGACCGCGAGTTCGTGAAGAACGGCGTAGAGAAAATTGTTCAAATCGAACCCACATTCAATTTTGAATTTCGCATCATTCGAGCCGATGGGGAATTACGCTGGATTCAGGCTTTCGGCATTGTACAACGGGATAGAACCGGTCAAGCTATTCGCATTGTCGGGATTAATCGAGATATTACAGAGCAGAAAAATTATGAAAATAATCTGAAAAAGACTAACTTAGAACTGGAAAGATTACTCAAGCTCCGGGAAGAAACCCTCCAATTCCGGGAAGATATGGCCAATATGATCATTCATGATCTGAGAAATCCCTTATCTTCTATTCTCTTAACCACAAATCTCATCCAACATTATTTAGAAGCTGATTTTCCCCTTTCTACCATTAACAAAAAACTGCCTAAAATTACAGAATCTGGCCAACGGATGCAACACATGATTGATAGTTTATTGATCATGGCCAAATTAGAAGCGGGTAAAATTTTATTAAATCCCAGTCCTACCGATTTACATGAATTGGGTAACACTATTGTCAATGATCTAGAGTTATCGGCAACGGTTTATCATGTCACTTTACAGGCCAATTTACCCCAACCCGGCCAAACGGTGATTGTGGATGCCCAGCTTTTACGCCGGATTATTGAAAATTTATTGACCAATGCGATTAAGTTTTCCCCTCCCTATAGTCCCGTTACTTTTACGCTGGAATATACCCAGGACAATCACTTAAAAGTTACCGTTGCTGATTTGGGTTCGGGGATTAGTGAAGAGAATCAACAGCGTATTTTTAATCGTTTTGAGATAGGGGATTTAAAGGCTAATATTCCTCAAATTGGCTTAGGGTTAGCGTTCTGTAAAATGGCGGTGGAAGCCCAGGGCGGGAAATTGGCGATCGCCTCTAATACCCCTAGGGGATCAGTCTTTACGGTGGAAATTTAGTCAATACTTAAGTGTTTTTGAACATTATCCTAGCCCCAGTATCGGGAATACTCCGTATTTTTTCGATAGGTATTAATAACAATTACTCAATTCTAACTTAAGTCTGACCTAAAGCTAACAAAAGAATGACATTAAGCCTGGTTTTTTTCGGTAAAATGATGTTAGGTTATGGCGGATCTATCAAAATAAAGATTTTTTATAGTCCTTGATTGCTACTTCGTGACCGACTGCTTACCATCGCCCCTCTTATCAGAATCCTCCGCCTTCTATGGCTAATCCGTCTTCGTCAAAGATCGTTCTTTTAATCGTTGATCCTAGCGGTGAAGCTCGCCATTTCTATGGTTCCACGCTACAAGCGGAGGAGCGACCGGCTGATTCTTACCAATTCCTAGA